>JAHDBB010000144.1:8588-11937 GCA_020630635.1 Chitinophagales bacterium | reverse complement strand
TGGGACGATGGGACGTTTTTTCGGTTCAGTTAGGGCTTTTTGGGACGATGGGACGCTTTATTTTTTTATCAGAGACAAATTAATTCGATATGTTAAAAGCAACGTCCCTTCACGCAACATCGTCCCGTCGTCACTTTTCCATCACTAAGTTATCAAAGACAAATTAATTCGATATGTTAAAAGCAACGTCCCTTCACGTCACATCGTCCCGTCGTCACTCTTCCATCACTAAAAAGTCCTGTCCTCAACGATCTAGACCTGATAGTAGTGGTATGCGTGTAGAAGCGTTGGCTGCCCAAAACTTAGCCACACGCATAAGAACGAATAGCAGGGAGACCCATTGCGATGAAAGAGTAATAACCGTTCTCTCCTAATAAAAAATATCACTCAAAAAAAAGGTTAATCGAATATACTCTAACAAACCATCGACTATGGACTGTCGACCATTGACTAAAAAAACTATCTCTTTGGAACAACGACAAATTGGTAGAGCATAATCATCATAATGGAAACGCCTGTACTCAAAAATATTTTAAAGAAGGTGGATTGAAAGTCGGAAAAACTGCTGACTTCGATGAAAAAGAGTACAACGTGGTGTAGTAAAATGGCAATGCTGACGTATAAAATCGTCCAACGAAATCCCATAATGCTCAAAACGGGGTAATGCTCTGGTTCGTAGCCTCCACGTGGTTCATTGAATTGTAAAATGTAAGGTCGAATATACGCTAACCAGACTGTTGCTGCCGCATGGAAGCCCAATGTGTTGGCATAAATATCAATGATGAGTCCAAAGACAAATCCCAAGATCAATTGTAACCAATGAGGCATATTCAAGGGCAACAAAAGAATGAATAAAGGATATATGTACGGATTGACGAAACCATGTAATTCGATTTCATCTAAAATCAATACTTGGAGCAAGATTAAGCCCAAGAATCTTACAACGTTGGCAATGGCGACTTTATTCATTTGGTATTTGTGCTTCTAATTCTTTGATTTCTTTTTGGTCTTTAAATTCAATGACATAGACATAGTCCACTTTTCTAAAAATGGTTGAAAGACGAACATCAATGAGCTGGAAATTACTTCCTGGTTCAAGGTGAATATTTTCGACGGTTCCAACGGGAATCCCTTCGACGAATAAAGCCGAATATCCACTCGTCACAATCGTATCTCCTTTTTCGACAGGCACATTATTGGGAACATCTTTCAGTTGTGCAATAAACTCACTTTTACCGTCCCAAGACAAAGAACCAAAATAATTATTTTTCTTGATTTTTGCACTCAAATAACTTTGTTTGTGCAATAACGAAATAATGGTTGAATAATTGGGCGACACTCGGTCAATAATCCCGACGACTCCATCGGTTCCCATCACGCCCATTTCTTGTCGAATGCCATCATTGCTTCCTTTGTTGATCGTCAAATAATTGTGCAAACGATGTACACTTTTATTGATGACTTTGGCTTCATGAAATTGATACAAAGGCTCTACTTTTGTCGAATCAACTTGGCTAGTATCTTTTTCCATTTTCAAGCTATCCATAGGAATCTCTTTCCCATCCATTGTACTGATTTGGGTCAAGAGCTTTGCATTTTGTTCTGCCAAATAAGCGTTCTTTTCTTGCAATCCAAAGTAATCTGTCACCATACTCCTTACCCCAAAAACGCCCGAACTCATTTCGCCGGCCGAACTCATAAATCGGGTTCGTTGAAAATGGTTGTTTTGGATAATAAGCACTACACAGATGGCTTCTAAAAGTAAGAACAAAAAGAAAGC
Source organism: Chitinophagales bacterium (assembly GCA_020630635.1). Lineage (GTDB taxonomy): Bacteria > Bacteroidota > Bacteroidia > Chitinophagales > UBA2359 > JAHDBB01. The sequence goes on along the minus strand of JAHDBB010000144.1, from coordinate 10,157 downwards.
ATGGTAGCGTGAGAAAAATAAAATTAGGTTTCGCACAAATTAGTTTATTTGTTGGTAACATGAGTCCATAGTCGATGGTCAATAGTTGCGGTTCAATTCGTGAATCAGATTCTTTTTTGGGTTATTCTTTGCTCAATAAATGGAAAATAAAACTTTTTCAAAATGAATAAACGAAGTGGGCAAACTTTTGAAAACGTTTTCTTTTCTCTACACATCTATTTACGCAAAGAATTCAAATAGAGAAGCGAAAGGTTTATTACTTCGTCGTTATGTAAAGTCCCGCTATCCGTTCTCATTCGTGTAGCCAAGTTTTAGGCAGCCAACGCTTCTGACACGAATACCACTACTATCGGGGCTATTTCATTGAGGACACGACTTCTCACAAACGGAACCACTAGCCACAAAAACTATGGACTATGGACTATCGACTCTGGACGATGGACTGAAAACTAAAAATAATTCAACCCCACCAATCGTCTCACCCCTTGCATCGTTTTTTCAGCACTTTCAAGCGCCTGTTCCTTACCATCTTTAACGACCTTCGCCAAGTATTCCGTATCTTTTTCAAGCTCTTCAATCTTATCCCGAATCGGTCCAACCATTTTGACCATATCCTCCGCTATTTGCTTCTTAAAATACCCATACTGAATCGAACAATCATTGTATTTTTTCTCATATTCTTCCACCACTTCAGGAGCCGAAACACAACGCATCAACTCAAACAATCCAGCCACAGGAACCGACTTTTCTGAGTTAGGTTCAGTAGGACCACTATCCGCTGTCGCCTTCATAATTTTCTTGGTCATCACCTTATCCGTATCATCCATAAAGATGGCATTATTGGGATTATCATCCGACTTACTCATTTTACCACCATCCCCACTCAAGCTCATAATTTTAATCAGTTCTGCATTAAAGTTGAAGGCTTGTGGTTCTGGAAAAAATTCATCGCCAAAGGTATGATTAAAACGCCCTGCCAAATTTCTTGCCATTTCTAAATGCTGTTGTTGATCCTTGCCCACAGGCACTTTATTAGAACGATGAATCAGGATGTCAGCCGCCATCAAAGTCGGATAGGTCAAAAGGCCTGCATTTACTGACTGCTTACCATCTCGTATTTTTTCCTTAAAGGTCGGCACTTTCTCCAACTCCCCCTTGTAAGAAATCATATTGAGTAACAAATACAATTCTGGGATTTGAGGAATATCGCTTTGTAAATAAATTGCTGCTTTATTGGGATCCAACCCACACGCCAAATAAGTTGCTAATATTCGACGAACTTGTTGGGGTAATAAAGTGGCATCTTTTTGGGTAGTAAAAGAATGATAGTCTGCAATAAAAAAGAAGCAATGATCAAAACTTTCTTGCATCTTAACAAAGTTGCGAATCGCTCCGTAATAATTACCAAAGTGGATTTTTCCTGTAGGACGAACTCCACTTAATACAATTTCTTTATTTTCCATTTTGCAAATTTAAGCTAATGAATTAAGTTTAACGATTCTAATAATCAATATTCCTCCATTAAAATTCCTTTTATTTTAAATTTTATAAAAATTAAATGATTTTATC
>JAHDBB010000144.1:0-8488 GCA_020630635.1 Chitinophagales bacterium | reverse complement strand
TCCTCCATTAAAATTCCTTTTATTTTAAATTTTATAAAAATTAAATGATTTTATCAGTATTTTTTGGGAATTTTGAGCGTGTGTAGAGTTGCTTGGCTTTAAGACCTACAAAACTATCAATCATTTTGGCAAAAGTGGAGAGCTTTTAAATAAAAAAATAAATCTTATGGAAATTAATGATAAACTTATCAAAAAACTAGCGTATTTAGCTAAGTTAGAATTTGACGATGAAGCAAAAGAAGCTATCAAAAAAGATTTGGAACAAATGATTGGTTTCGTGGAAAAAATCAATGAGTTAGATACTGAAAATGTAGAGCCATTGATTCATATGTCTGAAGAAGTCAATCGCTTCAGAAAAGATAAAGTAGAAAAACTGATCGAGGTGGAAGATGCTCTCAAAAACGCTCCTTTGAAAAACGAGGAATACATTTTGGTTCCCAAAGTCATTCGGAAATGAAAAACATCATAGAACTAAGAGAAATTACGAAGCATTATCGGATGGGGCAAATTATCATCAAGGCGCTCAATGGCGTGGACTTGAACATCCAAGAAAACGAATATGTCGCTTTGATGGGTCCATCAGGTTCAGGCAAATCTACTTTGATGAATATGTTGGGTTGTTTAGATACCCCGACGGCTGGTTCTTATCAGCTCAATGGACAAGCCGTTTCTCAACTTTCACAAGACCAACTCGCCGAAATTCGCAACAAAGAAATCGGCTTCGTTTTCCAAACTTTTAATCTACTCCCCCGACTTTCAGCCATTGACAATGTGGCCATGCCTTTGATTTATGCAGGGATGAGCAAAAAGAATAGAATCGAACGCTCCCAAGAGATGTTGGATGCAGTAGGTTTGGGCGATAGAACAGAACACAAGCCCAACGAAATGTCGGGTGGACAGCGTCAAAGGGTCGCTATTGCAAGAGCTTTAGTCAATCGTCCTTCCATCATTTTGGCAGATGAGCCAACAGGAAACTTAGACAGTAAAACGTCCGATGAAATCATCAAGATTTTTGCCGACATTCACCATCAAGGAAATACGGTGATATTGGTGACACACGAGGAAGATGTTGCCCAACATTCACACCGTATCATTCGCTTAAAAGATGGATTAGTAGATTCTGATGAACGAATTAAGTAAATGGAAGTGATAATGAGTGACGAGTGACTTTCGGTTCATCTTGTGCTTTTTGTGACAAGTGGCTAACTGCTCATTTCCTGATTTTTTATTTTTTGGAGCGAAGGTTTGAGAGCTTCGTCGCAATGGAAAGTCTCGCTATCCGTTCTCATTCGTGTTGCCAAGTTTTAGGCAGCCAACGCTTCCACACGAATACCACTACTATCGAGGCTAGTTGGTTGAAGACACAACCTCTAGCAAACGTATTTTTTCTTAAAAAGAAATTTTGTACGATTTTTCAATTTGTATGTTTTTTCAATGTAGTGTATATTTGCATACATGGATAAAGATATTCTAATTAAAGCTTATTGCTTATGATGACAGACCAGCATATAGACCTAATGATCCTTTAGATATTAATTCTATTTTAGATTATTATCCTATCATAGAAACAGAAAAAGTATGGAGAGACTATAACTTTCTTTATGATGAAGATAAAAGTCATGATGATGTAAGCATTATGGCTTTGGGCTATGAAATAAGCAAGATTATCATTAAAAATAAAGATTTGACTCAACGGATAATTAATATTTTAGATAAAGCTATCAATTTAGAATCTGCTCTGCTTGAAAAGATGATCCAAGACCCTGAAAAAGAGACAGTTGAATCAAAATCAAAGATAGTAGAGAAACTAAAGGATGGAATAAATGAAGGGTTAAAAAGAAATAATGACATTCCTTTTTAGTGATGTATCAAAAATAAAATATTCCAAAATGGGACTAAGAGATTTTCTGATTTTGAGCGGTTCTACAACTCGACGAAAAACGTAGTGGTCCGATGTCTGGGGCATAGCAGGGGACCACGACGAGTATTTGCAACTGATCCGACATCTCGGCAGAAAATCGGAAAATATTAATGTCACATGGAATAACTTATTTTGTTATTTCACTTAATCACACTCACTTTCAAAAAGTTGGTGGGTCCTTTCTCATGAATCGGCATACTACCTGTATTGATGACAATATCGCCTTTCTCGACCAATCCTTTCTCTTCTAAAATATGCTGAACCTCTGAAATCGTACTATCATTACTTTCCATATTGTTGTAATAAAACGCCTTTACGCCCCATATCAAGCTAACAATATTCAATAAATAACGGCTTTGAGTAAAGACATAGATATTGGCTTTGGGACGAAAACTGGCTAAGGTGAAGGCTGTATAACCTGATTTGGTCATCCCAATAATGGCTTTGGCTCCTACTTCATCTGAAACCCTAATAGCATTGTGACAAATGGCATCTGATAAAAACTTGGAGCTTTCAGGATCTAAGTCTCTCGCTCGATTATAGATATCCGACATTTGTTCCGACTTTTCGATAATACGCTGCATAGTTGCTACTACTTTTGCAGGATACTTTCCAACGGCTGTTTCACCACTTAACATCACCGCATCTGCCCCCTCTAAAATCGCATTGGATACATCTGTCACCTCTGCTCTAGTAGGGGAAGGATTATGTATCATACTTTCCATCAATTGAGTCGCAATAATGACAGGTTTAGAAATCGCTAAACACTTACGGACGATCATTTTTTGAAGCATTGGTACATTTTCAACAGGCACTTCTACTCCCAAATCACCTCTTGCCACCATAATCGCATCTGCCACCTTGACTATATTGTCAATATCTTTGATGGCTTCGGGCTTTTCTATCTTTGCAATAATACGAGCATTGTGGCTTTTAAACTCCAACATTCCTCGTAACTTAATGACATCATTATATCTTCTTACAAAGGACAGTGCAATCCAACTAATAGAAGGCTGAGTCAGAATAAATTCGAGGTCTTGGATGTCTTTTTCTGTTAAAGAAGGAATAGAAATATCGGTATTGGGCAAATTCACACCTTTTCGAGGATTGATCATTCCACCATAGATAGTGGTCACTAGTACTTCTTTCTCACTTAATATCTTAGTGGCTTTCATCTCAATTTTACCATCATCAATAAGGATGCGATCTCCAACCCTTGCATCATCTGCAAAGCTTTTGTAAGAGAGATAAAGCTTCTTTTTAGTTCCTTTGACCTTTTGAGTGGTAAAAATGACTTCATCTCCTTTTTTGAGTTCAAAAGGACCGTCTTTGAGTTCTCCCAGTCGAATTTTTGGACCTTGTAAGTCGGCAAGAATGGCAACATTAGTGTCTAGCTTCTTATTGATTTTCTCAATCATCTTGATAGATTCACCATGTTCTTCATGGGTACTGTGAGAAAAGTTAAGACGAAAGACATCTACACCAGCTTTGACCATTTCAGTAAGCGTTTTTTCGTTACGGCTGGCCGGTCCAATAGTAGCAATAACTTTAGTTTTTGTCGTTAAAAGCGTCATTTTTTGTTGTTTAGAGATCATTTTAATTAGGTAATTCTTTTTTTAAACTTTCATTGTAATTGCTGGTTCAAGTTATGTACAAAGGTATTGAAAAGCAGGATAATTGGTGAATTTATGTTGTTGAAAAGCAAAAACTTAATATAAAAACAAACTACTGATGGTTTCTGTTTAACTATAAATAATTAATAAACAATTGTTTATCACTTGATATAGTCTTTTTCATATAGGTTTATTAAGTAGGAGGTTTTCTTATTTGGTTCAAAAGCCGTACCTTTGCAAAACTTTTTTTTATTTATTAAATTAAATTGCTATGTCTCAGATAGAAGCATCTGTAAGAAAAATTATTGTTGATAAATTGGGAGTCGGCGAAAACGAAGTGACTCCAGAAGCAAGCTTTATCAACGATTTAGGAGCTGACTCCTTAGATACTGTGGAACTCATTATGGAGTTTGAAAAAGAATTTAACATCTCGATACCTGACGAGGATGCAGAGAAGATTATGAAGGTGGGGGATGCTTATCAATATTTATCGGAAAAGATGGAAGTTGAGAAGTAAGTAACAAGAAAAAATAGTTGCTAATTGATTCTGTCAATTATTCACTTTTTTACTTTATCTTTTGAAAAATCTGAACATGAATTCTATCTTTTTGATGGCTCATGTTCAGATTTTTTTTTGGACTCTTGTAAAGAGTTCTGTTGGTAAAACGTCCTGTCCATAACGACCTAGCCCCGATAGTAGTGGTATCACCAACTTGTGTTGGCAAAAGAGTTTGGGTGGCTTGGTGATAAGAACGGATAGCGGGACTTTCTATCACGACGAAGCTCCCAAACATTCGCTCCTAAAAAATACATTATTTTAATTTTTCAGAAAAAGCCCCTCTGATTCTGGCATTTTTCTTAAATTTATCCCAATTTTGAATAATCTTAAAAAAGATTCATGAAAGAAACCAAAGTCGTTGTAACAGGTATTGGTGCTTTGACTCCTCTTGGCAACAACCTCAATGATTATTGGACTGGGCTTATAAATGGAGTAAGTGGTGCAAATCCTATTACTCATTTTGATGCCTCTGCCTTTAGAACTCGCTTTGCTTGTGAGCTTAAAGACTTTGATCCTAGTGCGTTAATTGGTCGAAAAGACTTGCGGAAAATGGACCTTTTCACACAATATGCCATTGTTGCGTCAGAAGAAGCGATCCAACATTCAGGTATTTTATCAGATGATTTAGATAAAGACCGTATGGGTGTGATTTGGGGTTCTGGTATTGGAGGTCTCAATGTTTTTCAAGAACAAATAGCAGATCATACAAGACGGGGAGAAGGCAATCCCAATTATAAATACAACCCTTTTTTCATTCCTAAAATGATTATTGACATCGCACCAGGAATGATTTCTATTCGTCATGGCTTATGTGGACCCAACTTTGCAGTCGTTTCTGCTTGTGCTTCCTCTACCAATGCCTTGATTGATGCCTATTTTTATCTTAAATTGGGCAGAGCTGATGCTTTTGTGGTAGGTGGATCAGAAGGAACGGTAAAAGAGACTTGTATTGGAGGATTTAATTCTATGCAAGCCCTTTCTAAACGCAATGATGATTATAAAACGGCTTCTCGTCCTTTTGATCTGGATAGAGATGGCTTTGTTTTGGGGGAAGGAGCTGGCGCATTGATCGTTGAGACAGAAGAACATGCCTTGAAAAGAGGGGCAACCATCTATGCAGAAATTGTAGGTGCTGGTTTGTCGGCAGATGCTTATCATTTGACAGCTCCACATCCAGAAGGATTGGGCGCACAAAAAGTGATGAAAAATGCATTGGAAGATGCTGGTCTTCAACCTGAAGATATTGATTATATCAATGTGCATGGTACTTCCACTCCTTTGGGTGATCTTGCAGAAGTGAAAGCGATACAACAAGTTTTTGGTGAACATGCTTATCAGCTCAATATTAGCTCTACCAAATCTATGACAGGTCATTTATTGGGTGCGGCTGGTGTAATCGAAGCCATTGCGTGTATAAAAGCCATTGAAGAAGATACCGTTCCTCCCACAATTAACCATTTTACAGACGACCCAGCTTTTGACCCACAACTAAATTTTACTTTTAACGTAGCACAAAAAAGAAATATTCGTACTGCATTGAGTAACACCTTTGGATTTGGAGGTCACAATGCTTCTATTATTTTGAAACAATACCATTAGTTAATTGAGATTCTTAAAAGTCATTTTCAACCGATTATTTGCAAGTAGAGAGGACAAAGAGTTTGCTCGAAAGCTCAAAAAGTTGTTGGGATTTTATCCCGCTAATCTGCAACTTTTTAAGCTATCTTTTCGACATAGCTCTAGTGCTAAAGATGTAAATAGAAGTAATGAACGCCTTGAATATCTGGGCGATGCCGTATTGGATACCGTTATTTCAACCTATTTGTTTAAGAAATACCCCAAAAAAGGGGAAGGTTTTTTAACAGAAACCCGTTCTAAGATCGTTAGTCGTAAAAAATTGGGTGAAATTGCTCACCATCTCAATCTCCAAAATTTTATTGAGTACAACGAAAATCATGTGGTGGTGAGTCCGACCATTATGGGTAATGCGTTGGAAGCGCTCATTGGTGCTATTTTTCTAGATGCAGGCTATGAACATGCTCGTCAATTTGTAATTTATAAGATGGTGATCGATCATATTGATCTTAATATTTTGCAACACAGCGAATACAATTATAAAAGTAAGTTGTTGGAGTGGTCGCAAAAGTACAATCGGAAAGTAGAATTTAAGTTGATTGATCAACAAATTGTAGATGGCAATAATCGACTTTTTAAGGTTTCGATTTTTGTAGATAACAAGAAGATTAGTACAGGACAGGGGAAAAATAAGAAGAATGCTCAAAAAGATGCTGCGAAGAATGCTTTTTCCATCTTGAAAATTTCGATTGAGGAGTTGGAGACGACTTAACTATTTTCTAAAACTCAAAAACCTTCATTATGTCCCGCATTGCTGTATTTCCAGGTTCCTTCGACCCCATCACCATTGGACACTACGATATTGTACAACGTGCCTTGCCTTTATTTGACAAAATCATCGTAGCCATTGGGCAAAACTCCAATAAAAAATATCTTTTTTCACTTGAACAACGTCTCGACTTTTTAGATCGACTTTGGGAAAATGAGCCAAAGGTGGAACGCAATGCTTATAAGGGTCTGACTACTGATTTTTGCAAGACCGAAAATGCCAATTATCTTTTGCGTGGGATTCGTTCTGCTGCTGATTTTGAATATGAAAAAACCATTGCTCAACTCAATAAGGACTTGAATCCTGATATTGAGACGGTCTTTTTTATGAGTGCGCCCCAATATTCTCACATCAGTTCGACCATTGTCCGAGAGATTTTGCTCAATAATGGCAAGGCTCACCGCTTTTTACCTGCCAAGATTCATGAGTTGATGGTGGTTTAGTTTTTTCGGTTCTTTCCTGACTTCATCCTAAAGAATGAAGTAAAGCAGTTTTTCGGTTCTTTTGTGGACTTCATCCTAAAGAATGAAGTAAAGCGTTTTCTTCTTTTTTAGGAGCGAAAGTTCGATGCTTTGTTGCGTTGGAAAGTCCCGCTATCCGTTCTTATTCGTGTTGCCAAGTTTTCCTAAGCCAACGCTTCCACACGAATACCACTTCTATCGGGGCTAGTTGTGAATAGACAGAACACTTCACGAACTGAACCGTTTTAGAATTTAGAGATTAAAAATTAGAATTTAATCCATTCGGGGCTAGTTGGTTGAGGTCTCAACCTATAGTAACTGAACTCTTTAGTGATCCAATCTCACAAAAACATTCAAATCTTCCAATTCTCCAATATCGGTATAGCCCATTTGCTGATAAAAAGATAAAACTCTTGGATCATTATCCGTCATCAAGACTTTTTGTCGAACATGCTCATATCGTTCTAAACACTTTCTACACAAAGCCTGTCCAATTCCTTGCCCTTCATAATCAGGCAATACCAAAATATCTTGTAGATAAAAAATAGAGACATCATCAGAAATTGCCCTCGCCAAGCCCACCAATATTTCGCCATCCCAAGCCGACACCACAAAATGAGCGTTTTGGATTGCCTTTTCCAATTGAATAGGTTCTTTGGTATAAGCGGACCAAGCATGTGAGTCGTACAAATCAAGTATTTTGTCTAGAGGCAATTGCTTGTTTGTTTTATAAATGATAGCTTCCATATTGCAAAGATAAAAAAAGGGAACAACCCGTAGGCTGCTCCCTATAAACTTAAACTCCTCAACATTAATCAAAGATAGAGACTAAGAAATCTCTACGACTTTTTTTACTGGTTTTTCTTCTTCTAACTTAGCGATGTGGATGGTCAAAATACCATTTTCATAAGTAGCATCTATCGCATCTGTATCTGCTTGCTCAGAAAGGGTGAAAGTGCGGCTGAAAGAACGGTTTCTAAACTCTCGCTTCAAGTAGTTGGGACGAGTAGTAGGTTCTTTCTCTGTCTCCCCATCTTCATTCACTTCTTTGGTGATATTGGCACTAATGGTCAAGAACTTGTCTTCTAGATTAATATCAAAATCTCCTTTGTTCCAACCTGGTACAGACAATTCTAATGTATAGTTTTCGTCTGATTCTATGATATTAACGGGAGGTTGCATCATCACGTTGCTTAGGTTGTTAGAGATTTTTGCAAATTCGTTGCCAAAGATGTCATCAAATACTTTGAAAAAATCATTTCTTTGAGCTTGTCCACTTCTACTTCTACAATTTTTAGTGCGACTAGGATTATTTACGTGAAAAATCATTGTGATAAAATATTTATGGTGAAGTAATGATAAAAAAATAGCTTCTGCTTTTTATCTTCGATATTTTCCAAGCTACATCGTTGAAAAGCCTCGTAATAGCCCTGCTATTCCTATGTTTTTCGCCTTGTATCTTAAAAAATCTCTTTGTTAAAAATGAAGAACTTATTTCTCAATCATTACTAAAAAATTTGTTGTTAATTC
>JAHDBB010000143.1 GCA_020630635.1 Chitinophagales bacterium | reverse complement strand
CAATCGAAGTAGTCTCATAGGTTCACTCAAAAGTGACCCTATGAGTATCTCCAGTGATTTACTTTTAGCAAAAGTAAAATTTTAAACAAATGAATGAAACCTTTTAAAATACCAAAAGAACCTTTTTTTATACCAAAATATCTATAATTAAAAACTCATATTTGCATTGTCAATAAACAGCATATTAATAAAACGATAAAATAAAAGTAAAATGAAAGCAATAGGATATAAAGAAAACCTTCCGATAACTGACCCGAATTCATTGCAAGATATAGACTTAGCAATGCCTAAAGCGAGTGGCAAAGACTTATTAGTTGAAGTAAAAGCAATATCTGTCAATCCAGTAGATTACAAAATCAGACAAGGAGTAAAACCTGAAAATGACGAGTGGAAAGTGATCGGGTGGGATGCAACGGGTATTGTAAAAGAAGTAGGAGAGGAGGTCACACTATTTAAAGTCGGCGATGAAGTTTGGTATGCTGGTGATTTAAATCGGTCAGGATCGAATGCGGAATATCAATTGGTCGATGAACGAATAGTTGGCTTCAAGCCTAAGCAACTTTCTTTTGGAGATGCTGCGGCATTACCATTGACTACACTAACTGCTTGGGAACTACTTTTTGATAGACTTGAGGTTGATAAAGACAATGCTGATAAAAGTATTTTGGTTATAGGTGCTGCAGGAGGTGTCGGTTCTATTTTGGTTCAACTCGTAAAAAAAATGACGAAGCTAAAGGCGATTGGTACAGCTTCGAGAGAAGAAACAACCACTTGGTTAAAAGAATTAGGTGTTGACGAAGTGATCAATCATAGACATAAACTGAGTGAAGAATTTGAAAAATATAATCTTTCAGAAGCCGACTATATCGTTAGCTTAAATGCTACTGAACATCATATAGATGAAATTGTGAAAGTGGTTAAACCACAAGGTAAATTTGGATTAATTGATGATCCATCTACGCTCAATGTGATGCCCTTTAAAGTGAAAGCAGTGTCGACGCATATCGAATTGATGTTTACTCGATCTATTTTTCAAACGCCAGATATGATCGAACAACACCATATTTTAAATAATGTTTCAAAACTCATAGATGAAGGTATTCTCAAAACGACTGTTGGAGAACACTTTGGAAAAATCAATGCTGAAAATTTGAGGAAAGCTCATGCCTTGTCTGAATCTGGTAAGGCAAAAGGTAAAATAGTTTTAGAAGGCTTTTAGATATGAAAGAATTTGAAGTAATCAATAAAGGCTATAATTCAGTCTTTAAACCCGGTCAGTTGAGTATAGGAATAGTTGTTCCCATCGAAGAGTATATTCGAAGCTCTGTACCTACGATGAAGGATCATTTGAAAAGGGTACAACTGGTGGAGCAATTAGGCTTTAAAGCGCTTTGGCTTAGAGACGTTCCATTACATGTGCCATCATTTGGTGATGCTGGTCAAACCTTTGATCCCTTTACTTATTTGGGATTTATAGCTGCACATACTTCGGAGATAGCTTTGGCACTCGGAAGTATTGCTTTGCCTTTACACCATCCTATACATATTGCTAAATCGGCAGCGACTATTGACCAACTCTCTGGGGGTAGATTGATTATGGGAGTAGCATCTGGCGATCGACCAAGTGAATATCCAGCGATGGGGATAGAATTTGAAAAAAGAGGCGAATTGTTTCGAGAAGCTTTTACTTATATCCGAACAGCACAAGATGATTTTCCTGTTTTAGAAAATAACAAATTTGGTCATTTAAATGGTCGAGTTGATGTATTGCCCAAAGCCTTTGGGCATAAAATTCCGATGTTGGTAACTGGGCATAGTCGTCAATCACTAGACTGGATAGCTGAACATTCCGATGGTTGGATGTATTATCCTCGGAATTTGTATATGCAGGAACATAATATCAAAGATTGGCGAGCTTTGACGAAAAAAATACAAAATACCAATAAGCCGTTCATGCAACCTTTACATATCGATTTGGTTGAAGATGATGACTTCCAACCTCAGCCGATCCACTTAGGGTTTCGACTCGGTATGAACTATTTGATTGAATATCTTCATCATTTAAAAACGATAGGAGTCAATCATGTCGGTATCAATTTACGCTTTAATAGAAAAAATATTGAAGATACATTGGACGAATTAGCAAAAAAAGTATTACCTCTTTTTCATTCAAACGAAAAAATAAAATTATGAATAAGACCATATTAATCACAGGGAGTACAGATGGAATCGGGAAATTAGCTGCGATTCAGCTGGCAAAAGATGGACATACTGTTTTGCTTCATGGGAGAAATGCAGCGAAATTAGATGATGTCATTTTAGAAGTAAAGAGATTGACTTCTAATGAAAATGTAAAAGGATTTGTTGCTGACTTTTCTAATTTAGCCGCTGTTAGAGCAATGGCGAAAAAAATTAGTGAAGAAGTTTCAGCTATAGATGTGCTGATCAATAATGCGGGCATTTTTAACAGTCCTTCGTCGCAGAATAAAGCTGGACTAGATATCCGAATGGTGGTTAATTATTTAGCTCCCTATTTATTGACTAAAAACTTATTACCTGTAATCGAAAAAGGAACAGCCCCTCGTATTCTAAATCTGAGTTCGGCTGCACAAAATCCTGTTTCTTATGATGTATTGAGTGGAAAAGAAAAACAGTCGGAACGCATATCTTACGGGCAGAGTAAACTCGCATTAACTATGTGGAGTTTTCATCTTGCTAAACAACTAAAAGATATAGTCGTTATCGCTGTAAACCCTGGCTCATTACTCAACACAAAAATGGTACAAGAAGCGTTCGGACAGTTTTGGGCTTCAGCAGATAAAGGTGCAACTATTTTGTATGACTTGGCTATTTCAGATGAGTATAGCTTGGATACTGGAAAATACTTTGACAACGATCAAGGCGCTTTTGGTAATGCACATGCCGATGCTTACGACGAAACAAAGATTGGCAAATTAATTTCTGTTACAGAAACGATGATATAAGGTTGAATGATTTAAAACTTGATGATAAGAATTCTGTACAAATGTAGTAGGTAGGAAATGAAACCTACTTAAGTATTGTACTATATTCTTATTTTTTTTATATTGTAATTAAAAATGAATGATTTAATATTGTTGGAAGGCTATCTTGAAGAGTTTCGTCGATATAAAGATGAATATACTGTAGAAAAAATATATAAATATAAGGTTGATGTAATATTAAATTTATTCAAGATTCTATCCAAACATACTAAGAAGGATACCAAAGTCGATTTTTTTATTGAAAATCATAATTTAAATTATAAGATGTTTGTAGAATCATTAAAATCATATAACGTACTCGATTCTTTTGTTATATTATACGTTGAACAATCTCATGAGAAAATATATACAAATTTCCGTGAATGGTATACTTACCTTCAGGAATTTTATTCTAATACTTAATTGCTTAAGTAAATAATTCTAAATTACTGTTTAAAAGTGGACACGTTTATTCTCAGTTTCGGAAAATATCATAAGATATGGAAAAAGCTCTCCATTGCCTGAGATCTACGAGTTTTTTAATGAAGTTAAGTCCTAAGGCAAACAAACTCAAAGAATGTTCATATTGCTCTGCGAATAAATCGTAAAATTATGATTTTCTTGCTTTTACTCCTGATAAAATTCCTAATATTTTAAAAGTGGACACGTTTATTCAAAGTTTCACAAAAGATCATAAGATATGGAAAAAGCTCTCCACTGCCTGAGGTCTACGAGCTTTCTAATAAAGTTAAGCCCTAATGCAAACAAACTCAAAGAATGTTCATATTGCTCTGCGACTAAATCGTAAAATTTTGATTTTCTTGCTTTTACTCCTGATAAAATTCCTAATATGAAAGCCAAGCAGCAACACATCAATAAACGAGATAACTTTTCAGGATTCCTTAATCCACTTTTTTGAATATTAAATCCTTTACTTTTTATATCCCGAAAGAAAGTTTCTATCAAAAACCGTTTTATATAGTACGATTGTACCAAGTAACCATCGTCTATATTGGTAACTAAAAATAAAGGGTCATCGTAAGTTTTTCCGTGCCAAAACAGGAAATTTACTGGTCCATATTTTTCACCACCAAAGCGTAAATCTTCTAGGAAAAGACTCTCCCCTTTTCCTAACATTATTGCTTTTGGGGTATATGTTTCACCATCTCTATTTTCCAATTGAGTATTTTTAGCTGTTCGTAAAACATATTGCCAAGCATAAAATTGTATTTTCCCTTGCCACTCCGTACCATCAAATTCTCCATCACCTAATATCGTTACCTTAGCATTTTGAGGGATAAGGGATTTGAGTTTTATAAGTAAATTCACATGTGCACTTTGTTTAAAATGTCCCTTCTTTTTCTTGGAAACTTTCCATATTAAAGGTATAGCTCTTCCACGATATACTAAACTGAACATCAAGCACATACAACCTTTCCCAACTGTAGAGCCATCTATGATAATTTCTAATTCTCCGATTTCTCCTAAAGCTAATAATAGCTCTTCTATGAAAGGTAAATATTGCTGCTTCGTAGCAATGTGTTTATTTGAAAAAAACGGCTAACTTGTTTCTTCACACTTTCTAATTTTCTGCGTCCTGCATTCATATTTTCACTAATCTTATTTACCTTACTTTCTCCACTCAGTAAAATACTCGCTACGATTTCTCCTAATAGAGTAATACGACTTAATTCTTGTCCGCTTACATATTGCTTATTCAATAATTTCTTTAAACTTTTCATTACCTTTGTCTTGATAAATTTTTTATCGTTCATCGTTTACTTGATTTGGTGATTAACTTCAAGTAAACGATTTTTTTTTATTTTTCAAAATATGTCCACTTTTGAAAAAAGATATATCTTTGTATTGAATAAAAAATGAATGGAAAAAATATTTCTTACTAAGATGTTTTATTTCCTTACTAAAAAAGCAAATGGATTTACAAAAGCACATATATCTGGACAATATGGCAACTACTCCAGTTGATACAATTGTTATTGATGTTATGCTTCCTTTTTATTTTGATAAATATGGTAATCCAGGAAGTAATAATTTTTTAGGAAAACTGTCAAGTAATGCAATTGTCCGTTCTAAGAAAAATATTTTAAAAAACCTAAATACCCCTAAATCCAAAGTTATTTTTCATTCTTGCGCAACAGAATCAATCACAACAGTTTTTAAAAGTTTAGATGATAATTATGAAAGGCAACATATAATTACTCAAAAAACTGAACATAAAGCAGTAATTGAAAACTGTAAAGCTCTAGAAGAAAAAGGATGGGATATCTCATACTTAGATGTAGACGTAAATGGAAATATTTGTATTGAGGACTTGAAAAACTCTATACGAGAAAAAACAAAATTAATTGCAATTATGCAAGTCAATAATGAAATTGGCACATTGCATCCAATTGATGAAATTTCAAATATTGCTACTGAAAACAATATTTTATTTTTAGTAGATGGTTCTCAGGGCTTTGGAAAAGATGAACGAAATATTAATTTCTCAAAAATTGATTACTATACTATTAGCAGTCATAAGATATATGGTCCGAAGGGTATAGCAGCTTTAATTTGTAGCAGAAAAGGAATATCTGAATTAACCCCTTTGATAAAAGGAGGTAATCAGGAGGATGGATTTAGAAGTGGAACACCTAATGTACCTGGAATTGTAGGACTGGCAAAAGCTATTGAACTAGTTAAAAAGAACGAAACAGAAATCTCTAGAATTTCTAGATACAGGAAATTGTTTTTAAAAATTTTAGATAAAAACTTCATAAAATATAACTTAAATACACCTTTAGAAAATAGTGTTCCTCACAATTTGAATATTCATTTCTGTGGCATTTCAAATTCAAAATTACAAAATAATATATTTGAATTAGTGTCATTTTCTGTTGGTTCAGCTTGTTCTGAAGGTGAACAATCTTATGTCTTGGAAAGCACAAATAAAAATGAGTGTCACATTTCTGAAAGTATAAGAATAGGGTTTGGAAGGTTTACCACAAAAGAAGAAGTTTATATTGCAGCGAACATATTAATAGAATCAATTAAGCAAATAATCAAAAATACAGAATATGTCAATAGTTGATTATATTATACTTTCTATTTATTTCATTATTTCAATTATAATAGCCTTTTCAGTAAAGAGGGCAAGAAGTGTTGATGAGTTTTCTATGGCAAATAAATCTATTAGTGGTATTCTTGTTTTTGCTTCACTTTCTGCTACTTTGATTGGTCCTGGTTATTCTATGGGGGTAGTAAATAATTCTTACAAGGGTGGATTTATCTGGTTTTTTATATTTTTAGCATTTTCGATACAAACATTATTATCTGGTTTAGTTTTAGCACCTAAGATTAGGAAGTTTAATAATGCTAACACTATTGCAGATATAATGGGGGTTAAATATGGAAAAGTAGCAAGGTTAATAACTGCGATTATATCTTTTGTCAGTTTAATTGGTTTTTTTGCAGCCATTTCAGGTGCAACAGGTGATATTGTGAATGCTTTAATAGGGGTTGATAGAGTTTTGGCAATTTTTTTATGTGTTGGTTTTGTTATTTTATATTCAAGTTTGGGAGGAATAAAATCTGTTGTTGCTACAGATACTTTTCAATTTGGAATTCTTGCTATTTCACTACCATTATCTTTCATCATTATGGTGAGTTCAGATTTTCAATCTTTCAGTGCTATTGAGTTTGTTCCAGACTTTAATGGAAATATTTCGATTTTGGGGTTTATAGGGCTTTTTATTAGTTTCTTTTTTGGTGAAGCATTAATTCCTCCATATGTTCATAGAATATTAATAAGTAAGGATGAAATAAATGCAAAAAAAGGCTACATCTATGCTGGTTTATTTTCAATTGTTTGGTTTTTTATTTGTGTAGTTGCTGGTGTTTATTCGTCTGAGATTTTTAATGAAAGTGCTAATCCGTTTATTGAAATTATAAAAACAAAATTACCTATAGGAATAACTGGTCTTATTATAGCTGCTATGATTAGTATTATTTTGAGTACATTGAGTTCTCTTTTAAACTCAGCTACTGTGACACTTAATGTAGATATTTTAAAGCAAAAATCTAATTTCTGGAAAAATAAAGATATAGAGTTAAAGGGCTTAATGATCCTTAGCGTTTTCATTGGACTAATTTCAATCTTCTTTGCAATACAATCACCAAATATTATTGACGGTTTGCTTGTGGTTTACAGTTTGTGGGGAGCGTCTATTGTAATTCCATTCGCTCTTGCGATATTACTAAAAAACACATATCCTGCAGCTGGGGTATCTGCTATTTTAGCAGGTATTATTGTTTCCATTACATGGAAATGGATTTTAAATACTCCAAACGGGATTGAGCCTATTGTTCCAGGATTATTTGTTAATATAATAGTTTATTTATTAATTCATTTAACTTTAAAAAACAAAAAATGAAAATAATAATATTTTTTATTTTTTGCATTATTTCCATCATTGTCGGTTTCGTAGTGCTATATAAACTCCTTAAAGAATTTGGGACACTTAAAAACAAATAATAGTTATGTATAATTCCGAAAAAGATGTTGTAAATAATGAACAGGAATTGATTGGTTTCTTAAGTGATAAATACCAAAATTATAAAGGAAATCAAGTTATAATGGGTGGGCATTATTTACTTTTGTATGATAAAGAGAAAAAATCATTATTTCCATCTATAAAAGAAGAAACAAATAATATCTTTTTGAAAAAATATATTGATGATATAATAAAAGACTTTCCTTTTAAATCATTTAATATAAGTGTTGAGTTAACTAAATTATTTAGAAATCTTAAAACAGCACTATTAGTAAATGATCAATCATTTAGATCAAAAGCTATTACAGAACATGACAAAAATGTGATTAATGGAGACGGTTTTTTATTAAGGAAAAATTATTTTCATAGTCCCAAGAACATACCAAAAGTTTATGCCAAATTATTGCAAAATAATAATATTAAGGAAAAAGATTTCTTTTTAACTAATTTTGAACCGAATGCAGATGAGAACACTAAATTGCCTTTAGAATCCTTCTTTTTTTCAGAAAGTGTATTGCATAGGAATTTTCGTAAACAAACAATGGGTAAACTGATTAGTGAAAAAACATTGTATTGTACAATTAATAATAATGAGAAAGAAGTAAGATACCAGTCTACTTATAAAAAAAATACTGGAGACTATTGTGTGAGTAGTAGTAGAACAAGCCCTTGTATGGTTATTGCATTACAGCTTTTTTATGAGTTATTCATAAAATATAAAACTGATCATGTTTTTATGCTAGTACCTAATGATTGTGAAGCAAGTGTAAATAAAGCAGCTGAAATCATTCTTGATTATACAAAAAATTTGAAGCATGAAATAGTAGTGATTTCTAATTTGGAGTTTTCTATAGATGCAATAACTTTAAATAGACATTATTATGATTCATAATCAGTTAAGTAAATATATCAAGGTCAAGTCTGGTTATGAGATACCTTTAAAAGTTATACGAGATGCCATTACTTCTGCTATAAAGGCTAAAGATGAAAGCCTTCTTAAAATCTTAAAGCAAAAAGGGTGTGCTATTGGTTTTTTTAAGTTTGAGGACGAAAAAGTAAACGAAGAAGACCAAATGAGAATGAGGATTTTCCATTTCTCAGATGAAACATTACAAGAGAACTTTAATGATTATGAGTTTACTAAAACAATATTATCTGTTATTTCTAGAAAAAAAAGATACTCACAATTTGACCATCTCACTCATTTCCGTAAGAATTATTCTAATGCTGATGGTAAATTGTATAAGGTAGAATTCTCTAATGATGATATTGTTACATTTTGTCCTGATAAAAAATCAGTTATAATAAAAGGAGAAGAAATTAAATGGAGCAAGTTAAAAAAGGATTTAGAGAAACCTAAAAGTACATATTATAATAAGTACTCTAAACAGTTAGATCATTTACTTTTTTCATCTGAAATGAAGAGTATTTATGTAATGCCAATACCTATTCTATCTTCACCCTCTGTTCTTCTTTTTATTCATAGAGAGGTCATTGATGATTTTTTTGCACGAGGAGAAGAAGGAAAGATTGCTAAAAATAAATTTATTAAAACTCTAATTCATAAAGTATCTGATGCGTTATTTTTTCATATGTACAATAGGCTTTTGATTGAATTTACTGAAGATGGTAGCGGGTTGAATTTGCAGAAGCAACAAGATAAGCTATCATTAGTTAACGAATTTATTAAAAGTATTTCACATATAATCCTTCCTGTAAAATATAGAATTGATAATGGGGTATGGATTGATTTTTTCAACTGGTATGATAATGATACAATTAGTGAATTGCATAGTGTTTCAATTGATTTATTTCCTGAGCGGACAGATAAAACTGTAAAAATACCTTTTTATCATAAGATAGAATTTGTATTACCAAACTTTATTGTGCCGTTTAGTGGAAAAGAATGGAAAATGAGGGCGGGTAGGGAAACTAATGGAGCTTTCTCATATCATGAATATATAGAGCAAGAAGAAAAATTTATTGTTACTATCCAGAATTTATATAGGATGATTTTTGACTATTGGCGTACAATTCGTGAGTCAAAAGATTTTATTAAAAGAAAGTTAGAACCGCAATTGGCTGAAGTAAAGAAACTAACTGCTACTTTCAAGATTGATAAGTTTACAGAAGCCTTAACCAATCTTAATAATAGTGTATCTATTTTGGCTAAAGGAGAAATTTCTATTAATAATAGTTTTTATCCTTCACAACTAAATGGAAATGGAATAAGTAAAAATTCAATTTTTACATTTATTTATAATAATAAGCGAATTGATAATCTTACTCAAACAAATATCTATTGTTTATATGATTTTTTATCTAATAATGGAGAGTTGACTCGTTTGGATTCGTTTCAATATTATAAAAATAGATCTGAAAAAAAGATAAAGGAGAATAATGTAGATAAAAAAGTAATGATTGACGATTTTGAAGCTGTTAAAAAAGATGTTATAAAATATGAAGAGTTAGTTAAATGTATTGGACCATTAGATTTAACAGATCAGAGTTCGAGATACACTATTTATACACTCCTTGGACACATTCAAAAACTTAACAGTTTAATAATGAAATTACGAAAGACATTTGGGATTATCCGTAGTTATGAATTTAAAGCAAATGTTGAAAACCTAAAAGAACTAATTAATGAATTAAATCACCTAGAAGAATTTGAGAGGTTTCGAAATGACCCAAATAATAGTGCTATATTTAAGAGAGATAGTAACTCAAAAAATTTCAATTCTGTAAAAAATGAATACGCAAAAAAACTAAGAGCCGCTATCAAGGCTATTGTTAAAAAAAGTGTAATAAAAGAAGAAATTTTAGAATTATTTAGAGATTGTGGACTAATTAATTATAGCACTACTGAAGCTGATTTTATAATCAACCCAGTAAGAGATTCTCTTGACTGTTTTGATGAAACACCCTTCAATAATTGGGAATTTAATTTTCTTAGTAAGAAAAAAATATTTTAAAAATGGTAAAACATACTTCTATTTATTGTTAAATTACTGAAAGTAATTTTTTTTCATTTCGTAATTAAACAAAGCTAAATCCTGTTAAGAGAATCTTAACAGGATTTTTTGTTTCCTGCCTATAACTATAAAAGATTGAATTTTATAGTTAAACAACTTTTTATTTAATTAACGATTTTAATACTAATCTATTATGACTGTACCTATTCCAAAGCAGCCATTGAACATTTACATCAGTAAAAATGTTCAATCTGCAATCAGAAAACTTGCTGATCAAATGTACATAAAATATAAAGATGTACATAACTGTAAATTTCGTAGGATGCTCTTTATAGAAGCAGGTCAACTTCCTATGGAATTATTAACTGAACTTATTATGTTTAAAGAAGCTTTTGGATATGAAGATTTCGGAGCGATTGTTTTAAAAAAATTTTGGGATGTCAACCAAGATTTAATTGGTAAAACACCTGAAAGATGGAATGAAGTCGGAAAAGTACCAGAAGAAGTTAAACAAGAACTAACTACGATGCAATTTGCTTTTGCACTAGTTCATGGAGTTTTGGGGTCTATCCCTATGCAATGGAAGTGTCAAAGAGGAGGAGGTGGACTTGGTCATAGTGTAATTCCAGATGTAAAAATGAAAAAATTACAAGTTGGAAGTGGTAGTACAACTGACTTGGCAATTCATACAGAAGATGCTTGTCTAACAAATTCAGCAGACTTTATAAGCTTATTTTGGATAAGAAATTTTGAACGTGTTCCAAGTTACTTATACTCTTTACGTTCAACTGATTGGGAAAAAAATAAGAAATGGGAGAAAATTCTAAGAAAACCTATTTTTACCTTTAGACCCGATGCCAACTATTTGTATACTAAAAAGGCTGTTGAAAAGTTTGATACTAAAATGATGCCTGTCATCTATGGGAATAAAATACATCCTTGGTTTAGATCAGATTATATAGAAATGAAAGGCAATCAACAATCTATAGAAGCTACATATGCTATAGAATGGTTAGAAAAAGAAATTCAATCAAAAATCTATTCTGATTTCGCTCCTGATGCAGGAGATTTAGTGTTGGTTAATAATAAAATGATTGGACATGGAAGAGGAAAGTTCAATGCTGGAATATCACCAGAAGGACATTTGGTAGATAGAAGATGGATGATAAGAATGATGAGCCATACTTCTCCTATGCAGGCATACGCATATGGAGAACCAGGAAATCCATTCATCATAAATGAGTTATTAGGAGGATATTTGTATAGAGATTTTATTGGTGAAATAAGAAGAAGATGAATTTTGCAAACGAGGTGTCATTTATCTAAGAGTTGTACTGCAATACGAGCGAAGCGAGGATTGCAGTACAATGTTGTGGGACGGCGCTGTTTCGACGCCGTATATACATCAGGAACAACGGAACCCG
>JAHDBB010000142.1 GCA_020630635.1 Chitinophagales bacterium | reverse complement strand
CATTTATATCATAACAGTAAAAAACATAAAAACACACATGAAAGAATTTCCAAAGGGTTTTGTATGGGGAAGTGCGACTTCTGCCTATCAAATCGAAGGAGCATGGAATGAAGATGGAAAAGGTCCTTCTATCTGGGATGCTTTTTGTCAGATTCCCTCCAAAGTACATCTCAATGAAACAGGCAATATTGCTTGTGATCACTATCATCGTTTTGCCGAAGATGTTGCCTTGATGAAGCGAATGGGATTAAAAGCCTATCGTTTTTCGATTGCTTGGACACGCATTTTACCAACAGGAAA
This sequence comes from Chitinophagales bacterium, assembly GCA_020630635.1. Taxonomy (GTDB): domain Bacteria; phylum Bacteroidota; class Bacteroidia; order Chitinophagales; family UBA2359; genus JAHDBB01. The sequence continues at coordinate 11,660 of JAHDBB010000142.1, read as the reverse complement.
AGGAGAAATCAATAAGAAAGGAATCGAATTTTACAACGACCTCATAGACCTTTTACTTTACCACGATATAGAGCCTTGGGTGACCTTATATCATTGGGATTTACCGCTAGCTTTACAATTGGAAATGGATGGTTGGCTCAATGCGGATATTGCTGATTATTTTGCCGAATACGCTGATATTTGTTTTCAATATTTTGGGGATAGAGTCAAAAACTGGATTACCATTAACGAGGCTTGGGTTGTGGCAATATTGGGGTATGGGCAAGGGGTTTTTGCGCCTGGTCGTACTTCCAATGTAGAACCTTATCTCGCTGGACACCATCTTTTATTGGCTCATGCCAAAGCCGTTGATGTTTACCGTCAAAAATACCAAGCGCAACAAAATGGACGAATAGGAATTACCAATAATTGTGATTGGCGAGAGCCTTTGACGCAAAACACAGATGATATAAATGCGGCTGAACGAGCATTAGAGTTTTTCTTATCTTGGTTTTCCGATCCGATTTATAAGGGCGATTATCCAGCATCTATGCGAGAGCGATTACAAGATCGTTTGCCTACATTTACACCTGAACAACAAAAAATAATCAAAGGTTCTTCGGATTTTTTCGGTCTCAATCATTATACTACGATGTATGCCGCACAGACCAAAGAAGGTCAAAAAGAAGTCAGCGTTTATGGCAATGGCGGTTTGTCAGAAGACCAAGACGTTGACTTATCAGTAGGCAAAGACTGGAAACTAACGGATATGGAATGGGCGATTGCGCCTTGGGGCTGCCAAAAATTATTAGAGTGGATTGACAGACGTTACGATCATCCTGAGATTGTGATTACGGAAAATGGTTGTGCTTTTCCCGATGTCTTAGATGGTCGAGAGGTGAACGATACAGAACGCATCCAATTTGTCGAAGGCTATCTCGATGCCTGCCATCAAGCGATACAAAATGGAGTCAACTTAACGGGCTATTTTCTTTGGTCATTTTTAGACAACTTTGAATGGGCTTCTGGTTACAACAAGCAATTTGGTTTACACTACATTCAGCCCGACACCTTGCGACGGATTCCCAAAGCCTCTGCTGATTGGTATGCGAAGGTGATTAAGCAAAATGGTTTGTTGTAAGTAGATGATAAGTGAATTTTTTTAGAGGAGCGAAAGGTTCCTTGCTTCGTCGTCATAGAAAGTCCCGCTATCCGTTCCTATGAATGCAGCCAAGCTTCTACCGCAAGTCTTTTTGACTTGTAGTACAGGGGCTTTTGCATTCATACCACTCCTATCGGGGCTATTTTATAAAGGATAGAACGCTTCACAAATGAACTATTTTAGAATTTTGGTTACCCGTCTAAGTTTGCCTAAAATCAAAGAAAGGGTAAGTCGTTTCAATCGGATGGGTCTTCCCGTATGAGCCAGCAATCCGATTGATTTATATTAATAGACTCCTTTCTCTTTATCAATCGGATTGCCTCTACTTTTCGTGGGTAGCAATCCGATTGAAGCGAGGCATTTTTGTCTTTGATTGTAAAATGGGGCAATCATTGTGGCAACTTTATACGGATCGCCAAAATTCTAAAACGGTTCAGTTACTATAGGTTGTAACCTTTATAAAATAGCCCCGATAGGAGTGGTATTGCTGCGGCTCGGCTAAACCAGTCAGGTTTTCAAAACCTGACTGGTTTGAGCTAGGCTAGAGGCAGCAATAATAACGGATAGCGGGACTTGCCAATACGACAACGCACTGAAACTTTCGCTCCTAAAAAAACTTTGAACTTTCCTCAAAATAGCTTAGTTTACTTCTCAAAAAAACATGCTCAAATCTATTAACCTACTAATTTATCTATTACCTCTCTTCCTATTATCACAAGACGACATCACACCTTATTTGGGTGAATACCACTTTGGCGATTCCGACTCAGAAACCAGCCTTTATATTATTGATTACAACGACCAACTTTGGGCGTATGAATGGGGACATCAATGGAATTTTGAAACAGATAGATGGGCGCATTGGCTACAAGTTTACGACCAAGTTAAAATCGAAAATGACCAATTAGTGTTAGATGATTTTTCTCACAATGTCAAGATTTTTAAGAAAGACGAAATTTGCTGTTGGTTCAAAGACGAAGAAGAAGATCGAATTTATAGATATGGTTGTAAGATAGATGAAGTTGAAAAGGACCAACCAGGCAAATATCCTTTTGCAAGTTATCTTCCTTTATCATTGAGTTTATTAGAAACATATTCATTAAAGGAATTACGGCTGATGCGAAATGAAATTTATGCTCGCAATGGTTATCAGTTTAAAAAAGATGGAGAAATGGACCGCTACTTTCAAAAACAAGATTGGTATGTACCAAAAGAACAAGAAAGGTTTTATCTTTTTATACCTGATAAATACAATGTTCATCAAATTCAAATTGTCGAAAAAGCCCTAAAAGAAGGAAATTTAAATGAGGTTAAAGCATTGGAGCAAAAACTCAAAAAGTTTAAAAAAACTGTCTTGAACAAAAAAAAATATCCCGACTTTCATCGAGATATTCCTTTCTTATATCAAGAGGCGATTCATCATTTAGACCTTTCAGAACTCTTGCTATATGGATCGTTTAAAAAAGGCTTTTATTTTCATCAAACCTTTGAAGGCAAAGAAGTAGAAGACTATTATAATTGTGCCGATTATTTTATCTTTTCTTTGAAAGAAAACACCTTGCAACTCACCTTTGAAGTGAATGATAAAACAGATAAAAAGGACGAATGCCGAAAAAGTCGAAAGGTTTATACTTTTGATATTTTAGAGGAGATTGTCTATCGGGGTTATTCGGTTGAGTAGATTCTTTTTAATCCTTTTTTACCTCATTTTCATTAGGTTTCGGAAGTGGAGGCGTTCCACAAGGTTGAATATCAATGGTAAATTGCGTATTGGGAGGAACTTCAAACTCTTCATTGATCTTTACACAATTGCCTGCTTGAAAGGTGGTGTTGGAGCCTCTGACAACACTACCCGACCATTCAATAGATTCACTCGCTTGTTGTAAGCCTGAAACATTGGCAGGATCTAAAGGCGCATCGGCTATGATGGATTCTGGACATTCAGCATTAGAGTAAGTTAAAGCTAAATCTCCTAAGACCGATACGGTATCAATAATGGTTGTATTGCCATATTCAATCACAATTTCATACTCCCCTTTGAAAGGTCTAAATGTTGCTAACCCATTTGCATTGGCGTTGGTGACTTCTTCGGTCCACCATTCATTAAATACCTTATTGAAGAAAGCCGTCGCAGCAGGTTTGGGAGTCCAGTCTTCATTGAATAGTGTGCCATTTTGTACCCAATGTGTCCCATCCCATACGCCCCAAAACATAAACATATCGACCTCTGGAATACTATAAATCATAGTGATGAAATCTTCCAAGTATTTTGCTGCTAAATCGGGATCAATTCTTGGGTCAATAATATCATATTCTGTAATTTTTAGAGCGAGGTCAAATTGGGCAAAGTCGGCTAAAGTTTCTTCCACTTCATAAATAGAATTGGGAAATAATTGTAAATGGGATTGAAAACCTATACCATTTAAGTCTGTTCCTCCATCAATCAGTTCTTGTATGATATTTTTTAAAAAATCGTATTGAAAACCTTTGTTTTGTTGGGAAGAAAGCGTCACATAATCATTGATTACTTTGGGCTTGTCGGGAACAAGATTAGAAGCTTGATTCATGACTTCAATATAAAATTCTCGACCCGTTGTATAAGGTCCGTAACCAGCAAAGGTCATTTCAAAATCTCGATTGGTTGTTACTTCATTAAGTACATCATATTCATCAAAAATATTTTGCAAGTCGGGGTGATTAAGAATAAAATCTATCCAATTGGTTGTCCGATCAATAATGTATTGTGGATCGTCAGCATTGGCTTCTATATCAAAAGGCGTATTGATCCAACCAGGCCAAACCAATGTGTGAAAACGAATATCATATCCATTGTCTTTGAGCCAATTGACTGCATTGACTTTTTGTTCAAATGGTGCAACCCAATTTTCTTCAATACCAGGCCACTTAAAGGATGATCCAGGAACGATCCAATTAAATTTATGTCCCTGTCCATCTAGGTCCAATAATATATCCTCATACTCCTGAGTATGATTAATATTGTTGGCAATTCTATCCAATTCAATTGCTGTACCCCAACCAAATGCGGGTTCAAGCATGGTAACAGAAACTTGTGCATTCGGAATGGGATTGCCGTTATCATCATTTACGGTGATATTTAAATCTGCTTTTCGATGCATTTCGATTCTGTTGGCTGCTTCTGCTCGCCAAGGCGCATTGGCTTCATAACCTCCATAACGTTCATTGTGAAGGACCAAAGGTAGGTCTTCTAAATTATAATTATTACCAAAGTTGATGATATTGGTTCCTGCGATTTCTATTTCTTGAACTTCCCAAGCCAAATTTAAAATAGCCACTAGTTCTGTAGGTTGATAGGTCGTGCTAGCTTGAAAGGGAATAAGATATTGATTCCATTGATTTTCTAATTGAATAGTAATGAGTTCTTCAAAGATGGAATTATCTTCTGCTTGGATGCCGACGGTAACTTTGCCTAAATCATTGATATTAGGATTATTCGTTTTTCTAAGGTTTATGACTAGTAAACAAACATCATCTTCAAGGACTGTATTTTGATTTTCAATACCCCAACCACTATCATAAGGATAGTCGCCTTCTACTTCATTTAAAATATTGGTTACTCTTGTGAAGTCTTCTGTTTGGGTGGTCAATTGAATCAAGTCAACAGAACCATAATTATAGGTAATGCCCAAATTTTGCTGTTCATTATCGAAGCAAACCCATTCGCCATTTTGTAAACCATATTCATTGGCTAGCATCTGTTCGATGGTCAAATGGTAATTATCTTGACCCAATACACATTGAGTTAATAGGAAAAGGTAAAAGAGTATTGATAGGTGTTTCATTGTGATAGTAATTTATATTTGTCTATGCGTAAAGATAATATAAACTTTCTATATGAAGCTATCTTTTTCCTATTTTTACTCCATCATTAAACATCCTCCTTTTTCATAGTCGTAGAATCAAAAAATGAAACCTTATTGGTAGAAGCAATCATATTGTAATATCGGAATAAAAGATGATAAAAGACCAACTCATGTTTACGAGGATCTAAACTGGCTATTCGATTGATGGTCATATGAAGGAGGCTATCCAAATAATAGCGAATATCATTTTGCAATAAGTTTTGCTCGCTCAATTGTTGAAGTTGAACAATCGTTTCTTTACTTGCCGTTGACCGTTCCTTAATGGCATCTTCAATCGTCATCCACAAAGCATTGATTTCTTCGTTTTGTTCCACCTGTTCTATAAATGATAGCAAGTTTTTATAGAGTGGATTGATGGATTTATTGGTGTATTTATTGCTGTTAAATTCGTGGTCAAAGTTATTTTTGATGTGCTTAACAAAATCTTGTTTATCTTTCAAATTGTTGTAAAAGAAAGATAGGTAAGTATCCATCGACTTTAAAGTGTATAACATCAAAAACTCTGAACTTTCTTCTATTTCTGATATGTTTTGTAAAACTTGACAAGTGGTTACACTATCATAATAAAATAGGTCTTCAAATAATTCTATAGAGTTGGTTCCATAGCGTTCGATTTCTCGTTTATAGGTGTCCAATTGAACATCCCAAACAATACCCGTTTTGATAAAATGATCCAACACTTGATGAAAGGTTGTGAAAATTGTGTGAAAAGCATTTTCATTTTTGAGGTGTAAACGAACTCTTAAATGACTGCGAGCATCCATATAGCGAATAAAAAACCACTTGTCAATATAACCACCTATTTGGAGTTGTTCCAAAAGAGGAGTCAATTGATACAATAGCAGATCATTTTGGGATTGTTCCCCCATATAAATTTTGTAGTAAAGCCATTCAGAACCAGGACTAAAGGTTCTTTGTATTTCGGCTTTTGGGTTAGAGGGAGTAGAAAGAAAGGCAAAGTGTTGATTGGGCGTTTTTTTACCAAAACTCAAGATAAATTCATTGGTATAAGTATGACCCAACTCATCTTTGATAATAGCACTATTGACATCAAATAAACATTCGGCAACCGTAATAATAGGACGCTTTTTAATCTCTCTTAAAAATAGTTGAATAAATGCAGGACTTTCTAAATTTAATAAAAGTTCATTGTCATGTTCTACCAAATAAACCAAAGAGGGTATTTCCCATTTTTGTTGCCACTCTTTAAATTTCGCAATTTTTTCCTCTTTTTTCCCTTTTAATAAATGTTCAAACTCGTCTCTTTTGAATTGCCAAGTTGCTCGATGAACAACGACATTTTTATATCGAACACGGGGCAAGAAGTTAAAATGAGATTTGAGAACACCCCACTTGAAATTACTAATACCTGACTTTCCTTGATATTGTAAATCAGATAAAAAGTGATAAACAGGAACCGATTCTGCGCTAAAATTGTGGGCAGTACTCAAACGAGGAATGACTTCTTTATTCAATTTTTTAGACCATAAAATAATCCGATTGTATTTAACGGAAACCCATAAATCTTTCAACGGAATTTGATATTCTTCTGGTACTGCGCTATTGGTTAAAAATGGGATTTCATAATCGTACAATTGCTTTCTCAAAATAAAATTACCATATCGAGGCTTGGGTAAATGACCAATAGAGGCGACGACAACTTCTGGATTGATGTCCGCTTCATGTTGTGTGATAGATTGAGTAAATTTTTCAATTTCTGGGTCTAAATGCGTAAATCTTCCCAAGATATTGGCAGCACTTCCGAATCCTCCAAATTTGAAAACAATCAAGGGTTCATCATCATCAGGAGCATTGACAATTTGTATCATTGAATAAAAGGAATCGGTCATTTTTTGCCATTCTTCCTTATCTGCTTTCTCTAAATCTTTTTCATTAATAATGATTTCTTTATCTCCATTTTTGAGTGCATTCATATACAATTTGAGATAAAGGTCTTGGCTTTTATTCCAAGTAATTTCTTTATCTTTTTTTCTTTGGCGAGGATTCGTGACGACTTTTTCAGTGATGGGAGAGACTTGTCCACTTCCGACTCTATTGGCCGCATATCCAATACCGACTTCATTGTCTAAGGCTTCCAATAAAGGGACTGTTTGATGTTCGTATTTATTCTGAAAATCCGTTTTAAAAGTTTCTATATTGGGATTATTGGAAAAGCGACCTACTTGATAAAGCATTTCCATCGTCTTTCTGATCGCTCCCGCTATTTTAAAAGAAAGAACCGATTCTTTGACATGACCTTTGGCATCTACTTGTAAGAAAAACTTTTCTTGAATGGGGGTTTCAAATACTGCTAATTCTTTTTGAACGGCTTTATAAATGGCTATTTTATCCGACTCATTTCCTATATTATTGAGCAAAGAATCTGCCTTTTTTAAGACCATTAATACCTGCACCAGTTTATGAGAGTCAGGTAAATTTTGAGCATACTTTTCAAAGGTTTTTAAGAGATTAGACCAATAAGAATCACCAATGACATTGGGTTCCAATTCGCTGGTCAAGAGCTGGTTGTCTATCAATGACTCAATAAATTCATAAGCATCTTCAAAAGTGATTTCGTCATCGACCAACAGATTGGCAATATCTGTCAATTTCATTCCTTTGTTCTTTTCAACCGTATCCAAGATCAAGGACAAATACTCGGAATTTTCAACAGAGCTAATTTTATAATTTTGCTTAGTTTGAGCAGGATTAAACTCTACATATCGGAGTTCATCACCGACTTCGTAAAGGGTAGAATTGGGGTAAAATAAAATGACATTTTTGATTTCAGCATCGGCTGCCAACTCATTTTTTAATTGGCAAAGGTACTGCATGTCTAAACGAGTATATTGATAATTTTCGACTTTATCGCCTAGCAGGGTTTCATTTCTATCTCCCCAACTTCCCATATTGACGCTGGCAAATAAACCAAAAGGGGTACAACGAGAACTCATTCTCGACAAGTATTTTAAGAGGGAAGAAGCCAAACTCTCCAACCTTTCTTTGTCGGTCAATTCACCATCCAACCAGTTCTGATAGGTTTTATGAAGATCAGGCGAGGCTATATAAATAGCTTGTCGGACGATAGGGTCTTCTAAAAATGATTGCATTTTGACCAAGAGCGTATCAGATGAAGTGTCATTGAATTCTTGGATAAATTGAGAGAGGGGTAGAAGAGGCGTTCTAAAAATGTATTTAGGAAATAAAGAGTAGTTTTTCAAAGCAAATTTTTTTAGTGATTAAGGATGGTTTTCACAGTGACTAGTGGTTCCGTTCTTCTCTTGTTTTTAGGAGAGAGCAGAAGTGGCTTCGTCGTGACGGGTCTCCCCGCTATCCACTCTTATGAATGCTAGCCTTGCCACAACCCACGCCAACGCTTGTACATTCATACCGTTACTATCGGGTCTAGTTGGTGGAGGTCAGAACTACTTAGTACCAGTAAAAGTCTATCATTGTTGAGCAATAAGATATTTTTTTAATCAAAGACAAAATAGCTTTGCTTCCTTCTTTAGGATGAAGCCCCAAGAGACCAAAACGAACCCTAAAGCCAATGTCCTTGCCCAACTAGCCCCGATAGTAGTGGTATTGCTGCTTGAAGCCAAGCTTAGATGAAAGGCACTTTCAAAGTGCCTTTCATCTAAACCAAGCCGCAGCAATAAGAACGAATAGCGGGACTTTCTATTGCGACGAAGCACCAAACCTTTCGCTCCAAAAAGGAAGATATAAAAAATTAGGATAACAATAAAATCCTATCCCAATGCCGTTGATCTTTTGTTTTACGAATCAACCCCAATTGATCCATCAAGACCAATCCAATACCCATACTGCCCGTCAATAAAGAGTCATCTACTTCATCCTCTCCATTGTCTGGAGAGTAATATTGATCCAATGCTTGTTGGTTATTGAGATAGTCCTCACCGATGGCAAACCAATGATTGGCCGCTTCCAAAAATTCAGGAGCCTTGCTATATTCAAATAACTTATCGTAACAAAAAGCCACCCCGAAAATGCCATGACAAAAGCCTCCATCTTTTAATAGACTATCTTTCATCGTCTTGCGTTGTAAGGTTTTTTGTCCCACCTTTTTAGCCAAGTTGAGGATATTCTCATCTTTTAAACGTAAACCCGCTTGCATCAATACAACAGACATCCCCAAATCGCCATAACACCACGCCAAGCGACTGGGACTTGATTGAATATAGTCACCATTGTCGTCGATTTCCAAAGACGAGGGAAAATAAGACATATCTTCTTCTTTGGAAGGATACTGTTGGATAAATTGTATAACACCCTGTAAAAGTTCCTCACAAAGTTCAGCCTCAATGCCTCTTTCATGGACTTTGGTCAAGATATAAATAATGCTGGTCATTCCATGAGAAAGGCTAAAGTTGACCTCATTTTTGACGATATTGTCTCGATACCAAAGCCCCAAGTTGGGATTAATCCAGTGCGTACCTTGTTCATTTTGCACGGCCTTTTCTTTGAATAAATGAAGCATTTCTCTTAAATGTTTCTCGCCACTTTCTCGCTCTAGCCAATACAACGCAACGCCAATGCCCCCGTGTAAATAATCATAGTAGCCTCTTTGGAAGTAAGCCAAACCTACATTTTCCAAGTAGTCGTCGAATTGTAATAAAGTATCTTCATCCGCTTCGACCCATCCTTTTTCCATAAAGTGTTTGACCACCCAAGCGACTCCACTCGCACCAGAAGCAAAAGTATCTGACACGATTTCTTGAGTAGAGATATATTCAAAACATTCTTCGATGGTAGAAACTGCAAAATCCAAAAATGCTTGATTTTTTTCGACTTCATAATAATAGGCAGCAAAGACAGCCAAGCCCAATTTTCCCCCCATAATGCTAAGAGGTTCCAAAGAGAGATTTTTAGATATATATCGTTGATTAAAGGCTTTTGCTAAGTTTTCTAATTGTAATTTCAAGTTTGATTTTTCCATAAGTATTTTTTGACAGGGAATATATATAATAATTCCTATAAAATCAAAAAGTACCAGCATGGAAATTACCATGCTAGTACTTTTTTTATCTAATTAGCTTTGTCTTAATCTATATCAGTATAATTACAGAAACAAGATTTCTTCATATAATCAATAGAAGCAACATTGCAATAGGGAGATTGAGTACAAGTAGGAGTTGCACCACCAATAACTTGACGTGTTTGTTCTTTACTTAGGACTGCTACCGTTTTCTTCTTCAAAGAAAGTTTTTTACTAATCTTTTTCATGATTTAAAAAATTTAAATAGTTAATAAATGTACAGTATACAAAGTATGTAAACTGTATTGACAATCCAAAAGTAAAGTATAATGAAGAAGGTGATGATTACATTTTTTTTATTTTGTCGCTAGTTAAATTGTTAGAGAAGAAGATATGAAAGTATGATTGTAATAAAAAAAGCATCAAAGCTTTTTCAAACTTTGATGCTTTAAAGACTAGTAATATCTAATTAACAATGATTGCCTTGTGAATCAGGACAATAAGTTTGACAAGTTTGAGTAGGACAAGCTTGAGTGATATACACACAAAGCTTAGAACCTTTTACAGGACAGCCTATTTCTACTGGATCCTTGCCTTGTCCTCTAACTTGTCACATTTGTTCATTAGTCAATTGTGAAATGGTTTTCTTTTTCAAAACCAATTTTCTTTGAATCTTTTTCAGGAGTTAAAAATTTAAATAGTTAAATAATATGCTCACAAATATATTAGTAGTTAGAACAAAGTCTTATTACAATTTTTTTTGATTGTCTCTTTGTATAAAATGATAGATAACTTTCTGTTATGTTTTTTTGTTTGGTTTTTAGAATCTTATCTCCTTGTTTGAAATGTATTTCTGTATCTTGAAAGAGCAAAATAGATTGGTGAAAAAACTCCCAAAATATTCAATATTTTGGGAGTTTTTAAAATTTAGCCTCTTTTGGGCGAGATCTCTATCTCAAAATCTGTCATCTGACAATAAAGCTGTGAATACAAAGTATCCATAACATTTAGATTACAATGTCTTGTGGCTCCACCACAGATTTGTTGTGTTTGCTCAGTAGTTAATTGAGAGATCGTTTTCTTTTTTACCACCAATTTTTTACTAATTTTCTTCATGGGTTAAAGATTTTAAATAGTTAACAAATGGAAGGGGTTTCATTAGTAGAACGAGGAAGTAAAAAAAGGTAAACAGCAACCTAAGCAAAACTAAAAAAGCACCAAAGAACATTGCCCTTTGGTGCTTTCAAAATTCAAAATAAATTGAATCTTATTTTTTTGTAAGTACTTATGCGTAAATAATCGTCATTTTGGGTCGATCATTTGAGCTTAGGTACATAACTCCCAATCTTAAGAGTTATCAGCAAAGAAAATACATTCTTCACCTAAAGACCATCTATCAACTGGTTGCTTGTCACCACCTCTTACTTGAAGCTGTTGATCTTTGGTTAATGTAGAAACAGTTTTCTTCTTCAAATTCAATTTCTTACTGATCTTTTTCATAATTAAAAATATTTAAAAGTTAAGGAATAAATAGTGGGTAATTTATAATCATAGAGTAATATCTAAATAATAATATTAATTATTTTAAATATAGTATTTATAGAATTACCCAATAATGTTA
>JAHDBB010000141.1 GCA_020630635.1 Chitinophagales bacterium | reverse complement strand
CTACTTTATTCCCTACTATATTTAAACTCCCATTATTCCCCCATTCTATATCTTCTTGTTCCCATACTATTCCTCCTTTCAAAGCATTGATACACAAAATCTTACCTACTCCTCTAAAATAGATTCGACTTCCATCGATTGTGGGTGGTTTTACACTTGAATACCCTCTGGGTATTATATCGTCCAACATCCATAAGACGGAATCTGCTGTCATATTATACGCATATAAGTCTATTTTACCATCGTGGGGTAATGGAATATGCTGGCGATTTTGAAAAATTAAAATCTTGTCTCCACTTGGATGCACCCATCCCGTTAAACTTTCAATATTTGGTATGTACCCATCTTTTTTAGTAACACTAAATATGGTATCCCATACGCCAGAATTAATTTTAGTTCTAACAAGATATTCTGTATCATCTGAAGTATGTCCGTGAAAAATATAATCTTCAAACTGCCCAATTCTAGGTTCACCACAACAAACGTGTGATTCCCAAACGGTTTGACCATTATCCATATTTATACAATATACATCATTCCATGTTCCTACAAATAGTTTTTCATCATAAGTTTTGGCATTTACAATGCTGGCAGCACTTTGAATATTAATAGGATCTTCCCAACCCCATATTTTATGCCCTGTTTGCCCATTTCTTTTCACCAAAACATCATAAGGGCCATGGAATTGCTTATTAAAGATTACATCATTTTTATACACAATAGGCGTCTCCGCTCCTACATCCAAAGTATCAGGAGCTAGAGGTTCTTGCCACACCACTTTTAATTTGGTTTCTACTGGACAATTATAGATACAAGGCTCTGGCTTTGATGGCTCTATATTGATGTCTTTGGTGCAGGCAAATAAGAATAAAACATTAATAAAAAGAATTATTTTGTTCATATCGCTTTTTTTAAGGCATACATACCCCTTATTTCTCCAATAGGAAATGATATAGATTCTTTAAAAAATATATGTTTTGAAAAAATCCTAGCAGACTATTCAAATAACCTGCTAGGAAAAAAGGCTATTATTTTGGTAGTTCGATACACATGGCAAAGTAGCCATCATTGGTATACAAATACCCCAATTCAGGATTTATATCAACCCCGCCTGTTGCAAAACTTGCACTTCGTTTATTGGTTCGATTTGGACTATATTCATCCCAAATCTGTACGCCAGAGCTAATGTCAATTGCGTGTAACCTTCCATCTCCTCCACTTGTGAAATAAGCCACACCATCATGGACGACCATATCACTATTGTTACCTGCTCCATCCAACTCAATTGTTTTTATGACATCTCCTAAATGAGCGTCTAATACTTGAAAGTCGCTTATATTCATCACTACTTTATTCCCTACTATATTTAAACTCCCATTATTCCCCCATTCTATATCTTCTTGTTCCCATACTATTCCTCCTTTCAAAGCATTGATACACAAAATCTTACCTACTCCTCTAAAATAGATTCGACTTCCATCGATTACTGGATGATCTAAGCTAGAATTGCCTCTAGGTATTATATCGTCCAACATCCATAAGACTGAATCTGCTGTCATATTATATGCATATAAGTCTATTTTTCCATCATATGGGAAGGGTATATGTTGTCTATTTTGAAAAATAAGTATTTTATCTCCACTAGGATGTGTCCAACCTGTTAGACTTTCTATATTTGGAATGTAATTGTCTTTTTCTGTAATGCTGAATATGGTATCCCAAACCCCAAAATTAACATCTGTTCTTACTAAAAATTCTGTATCATCGGAGGTGTGTCCATGAAAAATATAGTTTTCAAATTGTCCAATTCCAGGTTCTCCACAACAAACATGGGTTTCCCAAACAGTTTGACCATTGTCCATATTTATGCAATAAACATCATCCCAAGTTCCTACAAATAGTTTTTCATTATATTCTTTTGCATTAGTAATACTAGCAGCACTTTGAATATTAATAGGATCTTCCCAACCCCATATTTTATGCCCTGTTTGCCCATTTCTTTTCACCAAAACATCATAAGGGCCATGGAATTGCTTATTAAAGATTACATCATTTTTATACACAATAGGCGTCTCCGCTCCTACATCCAAAGTATCAGGAGCTAGAGGTTCTTGCCACACCACTTTTAATTTGGTTTCTACTGGACAATTATAGATACAAGGCTCTGGCTTTGATGGCTCTATATTGATGTCTTTGGTGCAGGCAAATAAGAATAAAACATTAATAAAAAGAATTATTTTTTTCATCTGTTTATTTTTATTTCACATTAAGGTCAGATGGAACTTTCCATGATGAAATAATCATTTCCTTGTGTGTTTAAAGATTATTTAATCATGGACGTTTCATATCGCTTTTTTTAAGGCATACATACCCCTTATCTCTCCAATAGGAAATGATATAGATTCTTTAAAAAATATATGTTTTGAAAAAAAACCTAGCAGACTATTCAAATAACCTACTAGGAAAAAAAGGCTATTATTTTGGTAGTTCGATACACATGGCAAAGTAGCCATCATTGGTATACAAATACCCCAATTCAGGATTTATATCAACCCCGCCTGTTGCAAAACTTGCACTTCGTTTAGTGGTTCGATTTGGACTATATTCATCCCAAATCTGTACGCCAGAGCTAATATCCACAGCATGCAACCGACCATTACCACCACTTGTAAAATAAGCCACACCGTCCTGAATGACCATATCACTATTGTTGCCTGCTCCATCCAACTCAATTGTTTTTATGACATCTCCTAAATGAGCGTCTAATACTTGAAAGTCGCTTATATTCATCACTACTTTATTCCCTACTATATTTAAACTCCCATTATTCCCCCATTCTATATCTTCCTGTTCCCAAACAATCCCTCCCTTCAAAGCATTAACACAAACTAGCTTACCAACGCCCCTAAAGTAAATTCGACTCCCATCAATTACTGGATGATCTAAGCTAGAATTGCCTCTAGGTATTATATCGTCCAACATCCATAAGACTGAATCTGCTGTCATATTATACGCATACAAGTCTATTTTGCCATCGTGGGGCAACGGAATATATTGGCGATTTTGAAAGATAAGTATTTTATCTCCGCTAGGATGTGTCCAACCTGTAAGAGGAGCTATATTAGGTAGATATCCATCTTTCATAGGTAACATGAAAATTGTATCCCATATACCTGTATTAATATCCGCTCTTAATAATTGTGAAGTTTCATAACCATAAGTATGAAATACATAATTTTCATAAACACTAGAATTTGGATCGCCCCCATCTATATGTGATTCCCACACAGTTTGTCCTGTATCCATATCTATACAATAAAAATCAGACCAAGCAGATGCTAAGAGTTTATTGCTAGAAATATTTCTTCCCCTGCTTCCAAAATCAGCACCTGTATTTATATATCTATTATCCTCCCAGCCCCATATTTTTTCTCCTGTTTCCCCATTTCTTTTTACTAAAACATCATGAGGCCCATGAAAGGCTTTATTAAAAATCACATCATTTTCATAAACAATAGGTGTCATTGCCCCTACATCTAAGGTGTCGGGGGCTAGAGGTTCTTGCCACACCACTTTTAATTTGGTTTCTACTGGACAATTATACATACAAGGCTCTGGCTTTGATGGCTCTATATTGATGTCTTTGGTGCAAGATATAAATGAGACTATTAAGACTGTTGTGATTAATAAACTTAAATATTGTTTCATCTTAATTTATTTATTTGAAACTGTATCAAAAAGTACCCTAAGAGATTGAAATACCAGTGTATTAGGTGTAGGAGAATTTCATAGATAAAATTTTAAAACAATTTTTTCACTTTTGATACAGCCCTTATTAATTTAACTATTTATTTTCTTTCCACTTTAAATTCATACCCATAATCTCCTTCGTAAAGGTTAAATAATGCCCACTTAGTATTGCTATCGTTTCTCATTTGCATATGACTTGAGTGTTCAAGTTCTACTGGAGGGTGTGTTTGATTCGGTAAATACTTTGCAGCAGATTCTTTGAGTACTACCCCATCTGATGGTTTATCAACGACAGTAGTGCTGAACACCTGAGCAGTCAAATTATTCATATAGCAGTTACTTGGATTTGTTGTTGTATAATAGCAAGGATTCCCACTCAAATAAGCAGCACAACAAGAATATCTATCTACTTCTATAACTGTTGCTCCGATTGCTACTTTGTATTTGGTGTTAATTGAATTCCACCAATCTACTCCTTTTTTATAAGCATCTCTTACTTCTTTAGAATCCCAATATTCATCATTGAAAAGTCCGCAAAGAAACGCTGAAAGTCTCCATTCATACCAGTTGCATGGTACCAAGCCAAGCGAATAATCTTGCATCAAATCCATCCTATCGTTGTAATATTCATATTTGGCTTGATATTCTAGTAATTTATCATTCATATCATCAACAAGTGGTTCATCATCAGCCGTAAAGTAGGGATGATGATTAGGATTACTATTAATCATATACTCCATAGTTTTCCATATTACAGGGCCATTAGAATCATCACGTTCAGTTCCATAAAATTGCATAATAGGAGTAGGTGAATGAAACGCATTAAGTTGATTAATTCCAGAAGCACCAACTTTATATTCTTCTGAAATTGGCTCTTCATAAGCATCAAAAAAGAATTTTCGAACAGCGGCAACCAATCCATCACATATTTGACCAGAAAATAAATTGCTAATTTCGGTTTCATTTACAAAAAAATCGATAAGAGGACGCTCATCAAAAAAGCCCTTAGTCTTCTCTGCTACTGGTCCAGCAGATAAATCACAAGCACTATTTAGTGCGTCCTCTAATAAGTCTTTATTATTTAATATTTGAGCTCCTCCATGTGAAGAACCAAAGGTAACCATACCCGTAAATTTCCGATTGCTGTATCCCTCTTCATATAATTTATCCAACTGCCGAGCTACGATGCCACCTTGTGAATGGGCAATAACAAAACTGTTTTCTATGCCTTCTGATGCTTGGCTTCCAAACATTTCATTATCCAATTCAAATGCTGCTGAATTTAATGAAATCGCATTATAGGTTAGTTTTTGAACAGGGTCAATATCCCTTCTAGGAAAATCGGAACCCATTCCTAAAGCGGTTGCTTCTGAAGCCTTTGTCCACGCCGTTTCATCGCCCCCTAATCCATGCACCCAAAAAATATTTTTGGTTGATATAGATTGAGCTTGTAATTGGAATGCTATTCCAACTACAAATATAAGATTTAATATTATTTTAAAATTCATGATGTTTATATTTTGATTAGAGATTATTTTTGATTTGTGTTTGTAAGTACTCGGACACATTTATTAATGGTTTATAGAACTATCTTTTTACGCTATTTTTCCTTTAAAAATCCTTCAATAACCCTGCTATTAAAGGATTTTGAAAGAAAAACTATCGAAAAAATCTTAGCCCTATAATTCTATGAATAATTATGTCCGACTACTTAGGAACAGACAAGGCAATAAAATCTCTATAGTGTATGAGTGAATTAATTTTTTACAAATCGTTTAGCTTTGACCTTATCAGAGGTTTCTATTTTTAGGATATAGATACCTGTTGGTAAATGAGCAGTATTAAAGCTAGTTTTAGTTCGTTTAGTAACTTCCTTTGAATCCAACATCTGGCCTTGAATATCTATAATCGAAAGAGTAGTTTTCTTTTCGCTATATGGCAATTCAACATTTAAAATATTTTCTACAGGATTTGGAAATAGTTTTAACTCAATTATATCTTCCGTTGTTTCAGGGATTACTCGTTTAATGCCTTCCTTTTCATCTTGACTTAGTATCGCTACTATTTCATCATTGATACTATAATTAGAATAAATCTTATGAGTATGTTTTTCTAAATTTGTTCCTTTATGGCTTCGCTTTGTTGCTTTATGAATCGTTCGCTTGGGGATAACTTTACCATTGCCTACATTATGAAAAAATTCCTTTTCTGATTCCTTAAACTTGCCATTCTTAAACCATATTTTCTCAATACTTTTTTCTGTATCATCAAAGGTGATATGATTATCCATTCCTTCAAATTTTAGTTTACCATTCGATAGTTCTTCTACATTTAATCCTTGCTGTCGTAATATGTCTAAGTCCGATTTTAGAGGTTTTCTAAACTCTTGAAGTTTACCAAAGTTGGCTCTTCCGCTTTGTTTGACTTTTTTATTTCTCGCTTTTAATTTTTGACCAACTGGTAAAAAATTGAGCAATTTGCCTTTTGCATCATATTGTCTTACACCCTCTTTATCAATTACCGTTTTGGCAATTTTAGGCATCCAAGGCTCTAATAAATTGCTAGGTTTTGTGTGTGTAATTTCAGTAACCATATCATCATTGTTATCGATGTACTTTTCTACATGCCGTATTTCTTCTTCTCGCCTCATTTCTACTAAATCAATTTGAGTTAAATGTTTTTCTTGACCTTCTTCTACTATGGCATGTTCTGTTATGGTTTTCAAATCATAACTAATTTTAGTTTTGTATTTTTTCTTTCCCGCATTAGAATTACTTGGATAAAATGACATCATTCCTAATGCCAATACACAGAACCCTAAAAAGGAGGTATAAGCTAGTGAAAGCTTTTTTTTGTATTTCCTCATGATAAAAAATGTTTAAAAATTAAAAATTGGTTTAACGTTTTGTAATTATTCTAGTAGAGCGTCCTCTTTAAAAATCTTACTTTATGTCTCTTATAATTGATAGAACAAATATAGAACGACAATTATAACATTGTTTACACATTTTGTAGAAAAAGAATATTTTTTTTCACCATATGTAAACTAAGTCATGATTTTTTGTACCTTTGTTTACTAACAATTTAAAGACACATTTCATTTTCTACCTTTTGTTGATATTATGACATTCCATATTTAACAATAAACATGAATCAGGAAACAACAATTAAAATTCAGAAGGAGTTATTCCAGGCTATTCAGCTTCAATTTTCTAAACAGCCTAAAAAGATGATGACTAAAATTTCCGAAGTCTTGAATTTGAGCTCTGGAGCGGTTTATAAGCGTCTGAATGGTACTACGGTTTTATCAATGGCTGAATTCTTAGAACTCTCTAAAGCATTTCACTTGCTGCTAGAGGATTTTCTACCACATCAAGATAGGGTAACTTTCCAGTTTCGCCCGCTCGTCCAGCCGATTCGTTCCTATATGGATTTTATTGAGCCCATTTACCATGATTTGATGCAATTGTTGCAATTAGAAAATGTTCACATCTATTGTTCGGCGAGTGAAATTCCTTTTTTTTATTATCTCCAAGTTCCCGAATTGGCATTTTTCAAACTATATGCTTGGGGGCGCTCGGTTTGGGAATTGCCACAATTACAAAATACATCTTTTAGCCTTTCCATGATGAGCAGTTATGGCCCTGAACTCAACCTAATGACTGAAATGTTAGATGCCTATAACCAAATTGATTCAACTGAGATATGGCACCTAAATATTATTGACAATACGGTAGGACAAATTAAATATTACTTAGACTGTGGTTGGTTTGCCGATCCCAACGAAGCTTTTTTACTATGTAAAAAGATTGATACATTGTTTCTTCAAGTAAAATCTATGGCAAGTGTGGGTAAAAAGTTTAGAACTATAGGACACATTGAAAATGCCCAAGGCAACTTATCCTTGTATAACAATCAGATGTTCCATACCAACAACGCTTTTTTAGTTGACTATGGAAAAGGAAAAGTACTTTATAATACCTTAGAAAATCCTAACTTTCTAAAATCTATGAATTTAGATATTGGAGGATATATGGAAAACTGGTTTAATAAAATGGTAAAAAGAACGCAAGCCATTGATAATACTGATGAAAAACAACATACCCTTTATTTTAAAGCTATTTTCCAAAAAATAGAAATGTATAAAAGCCAAATGAAAATAGTACCCGTATAATGTTATTGGAAGGCAAAGAACTGTATAAATTATTGTATCTTTCTTCAATTTAAAGATTCATTAGACTTTATACCAAACAAATAATCTTATATTTTTAAACAAAAAACCAAACCCTATCTCTAGAGCTTGGCTTCTTTTTTATCTTCTGTTGCGGTAGCGTATCTTGTCCTTGTGTGACCTTTGTAAGTGTAGGTTTAGAAGGAGATGCAATCTCCTTCCATCCTACTCATTTTCTTTTTTATTGGCTAGTCTTGAACCCGATAGCCTAAGTCTTCATACTTTACAACAACAAAACTAAAAAATAAAGCAAGATAGTTTCAGTTTATAACTGAAACTGGATATGCTCACAAAATAATTTACTGAAACCCAAGCATAGTATGTGGATTTAAAATCTCTACTTCTAAAATATATTCTTTGCTTGCATAATTCTTTGCACTTGAGTATAAATATTCTTCTGGATAAATGACTGTTCCTGTTACTACAGGATTGTTATGAATATAATCAAGTTTTTGTTGTATCCATTTTGCTGATATTAATTCAATAGGTCTATTGTCTTGTTTCCAAAATTGATAGGTTGTATTATTTTTATTATATTTTGCATAATACTTGAAAAGTCTCAATATCCACTCTTTTCGACTTTCTTGTCGATTGATTTGAATGGCTTTGATAATTTGTTTTGCAGTATATTTTTTAAAGTCTCTAATGATAGCAGATAGCCCATTTTCTGCATCAGTTTTAGCTATCAAGTGAATATGATTGCTCATTATGACATATGCAAATAGCCTCAATTCTTTTTGCTCTATACAGTATATCAAACTGTTAATGATTATGTCTCTGTATATTTGTCTAGTAAATACATCTACCCACCCGACAACCGTGAATGTCAGAAAGTGCATTCCATCTTGATTTACTATTTTATGACCACCCATTCCTTTTTCTTAAACAACAAAAATACAAAATGTATTTAAAAAGAAATAATTTTTGTTAAACAAAAACCAAACCCTATCTCTAGAGCTTGGCTTTTGCTTTATCTTCTGTTGCGGTAGCGTATCTTATTTTTGTGTGATCTTTGTAAACATATGTTCAGTCAAGGTCACAGACCTTGACCATCACACATTTTTTTTAGTTTTTATTCTTGAACACTTCCACCATCAGGGATACAATCTCCTTCCATCGACTCCTTTTTTTATTTTTTATTCTTGAACACTTTCGCCATCATGGCTAGAACTTGACATCGGTTTTATTCTTTTGGAAGACTTGAACTATCTGGCTTCCATCCTGCTATTTTTCTTTTTTATTGGCTAGTCTTGAAGACTTGGGACATCAGAGAAGTTGCAAACTTTTTCCATCCTACATACTTAAACTATCTGGTTCCGCAACTCCATCAATAGTTTACTTGGAGATTCCCACAAGCGAAGCTGACGCTCGGCTCCCATTTGAGCTAAACCTTTGCTATCAATCTTATCTGTCTTGGATTTATTACCCAAACTTTTCAAATAACTATTAGATTGATTGGGCAAAACAATAGATAAATCAAAACCCCTCTTATACAAATGATGAGCTACTTTTTCATGATAAGCTCCTGTTGCTTCAAGCACAATAACCAATGGAATTTGTTGTTCTTGTGATTGTTTTTTTATCCATTTCTCCAAGCTTTTAAAACCACTTATTGTATTAGAAAATTTGTGATAAGCCTGAAAGTGAATACTCAATGCATGGTCAAGGTTACAAAAACTCACTTCCAGTTCATCCATAGATACATCTATGCCTACAGAATATTTCAAAATAGGTAAGTTACTCATACATTCAATTTTGAAGATTTGAAAATAGTTGAAAACCCTTTAATCATTTTTGCTCATCGTATTCTTGATCTACTCGACATGGAGCAGTCATTAGGTACTGTTCAAACTCTGAAAAGAGTAACTAAAAGTCGTTATTCCTTACTAAACTGTGTCCTGTTGGCACTTTGCGTATGTTGGGTTTACCACTCTTAGTTTCAACTTTTTATCCTTATAAAATTAGGATGTCTTTTCATTCTACAAAGATATGAGCGTAGGTTTAGAAGCGGTTGCAAACTTTTTCCATCCTGCTCATGTTCTTTTTTATTGTCTAGTCTTGAACTCTTTGACCATCAGGGTTAATTCCCCCCCCATCATAAACACAAAAAACCAAACCCTATCCCTAGAGCTTGGCTTTTGCTTTATCTTCTGTTGCGGTAGCGTGTCTTGTCCTTGTGTGACCTTCGTAAGCGTAGGTTTAGAAAAAGTTGCAAACTTTTTCCATCCTACTTTTTTTTATTCTTGAACACTTATGCCATCATGGCTAGTCTTGAACACTTGGACTATCAAGGCTATCAAGTACTTTTTTCTTTTTCATTATTTTTTCAATGATCCTATCGTTCACATTAAGTCTCTTTTTCATGTCCTTCATATATTTTCGTGTATCTTTTATCGCACCTTTATGATCGGAATAATAATTTAAATCTGATATAACAACTTGTTCTACTGTCAACGAATCATATAAACATATTTTGCAACCATCGATTTTGATATTTGATTGCCCTATTTCCTTGTGCATAAATATATCATTGATATCATATAAAGGTCTAAATATGTTCACATCTAAACTAAAAACCATAGTATCACCAGAATGATCAAAACTGATATTGACAGGTTCGTTATATGCTAAATATCCGTACCTAAAGTAACTAGGCCCTTTAAAACGATTCAAATCTGAAAAATAAATGAACTGACCCTTTTGGGTCAACGTGTCTAATATTGCATAAGAAGCCATATCCCTGATCGCCCCCAGATATATCAACACTTTATTTGAACCTATGAATTGAAAAGTACACTTCGTATCGTATAAAAACTCTTTAGTACCTAATTTGAATGGAAATCTATTTTGAAAGAGCATACTAGAACTTTCATCGTTTTTGAAATTACACTCGTTCAGCAATTCCTTCTTCTCAGCTTTATACTCTATCGATATTCGATTTTCTCTGGGCGTATCCGTGAAATCAATAGAACAACTGCTCAGCAAAACGAAAAAACCAATCAAAATACAGTTATCTTTTAATTTCATGTTCCTTGAATATTTTTGAATAAATCGCCCCACTCTGTATATTTACTGGCCCCCCATCTCTATAGCGAAAATTCACTTCCCCTTGTTTATATTTCGCCCCTCCTGTATCCATATAAGAATGAGCCAATACCGCTGTAGAGTTAAAATTGATGCTTTTATCGCCCCCAATCGCCCCCATTAGGATTGTCATCACACCTCTGATTCTAGGGTCAATATTTAGGATAGCCGCCGCCCCACTGACTGCCCCTTTTCCAAACATTAAACTCTGATCTTGGTTTTTTGAATTTAATTTGTTGGCTTCGCTTACTATATTGGTTACGGGGAAATCTGAATCTGTTGTACCTGCATTGAACATCCCCTTTATTATTCTGACTGTTTTTTTGAGTTCGGCATCACCTGCAGATTCAAAATCAGTGCTTTGACCACTTTCTGATCTAGACTCGTCTATTTCACCGTCCACCGTCGTAGTTTTATTCCACTTTGAATAAAAACCAAGAACATCCCCTTTATCATTTGTATTAAGGACACTTGCACTAGATCTAGTTACTATTACTTCTTGATTATTGTCATTAGTGTATGTTGTAGTACTATTACGATTCATTGCAATAGTAGTTTCATCTTGACTATTCCTATGTGCGACCATAGAAGAACTACCTTTTGTTCTTGGTGGGTCTCCCACGATTCTCCCATCAGGATCTATATAATTCAATGGATTATTCAACACATAATTATAACCAGAGAAAGACATATAATCCTCCGCCAATGGGTCAACCGTTGTCCACCTAGCGATAGCGGAGTCATACCACCTAGCCCCATAGTCGTTTAGGTTAATGTCAAAGTCCGTATTAAGTTCCTTTCCATTATACTGATATTGAGTGACTTTACCATTCACTCTTTGCAACCATTCTCCTTCCATGTTCATTCCAAAGGGGTAGTAGTGGTTTTGCTGTAGGAT
>JAHDBB010000728.1 GCA_020630635.1 Chitinophagales bacterium | reverse complement strand
TTTTAATCTCTAAATTCTAAAGCGGTTCAGTTTGTAAAACATCCTGTCCTCAACGATCTAGCCCCGATAGTAGTGGTATCACCCTTGTAGAGCAAATTCATGAATTTGCTCTACAAGGGTGATGAGAACGGATAGCGGGACTTTCCAACACGACAACGCACCAGACCTTTCGCTTCTCTGAAAAAAAAGATAAAATTTAAAAGATATTTACCTTTTTTCGATTGACAACCTTCTCTGCTGCCTCCACAATATTAGCCGTATTGATACCGTATTTGGTCATCAATTCTTCAGGTTTTCCGCTTTCTCCAAAACTGTCATTGACAGCGACCATTTCCATCGGTGCGGGATGATGTACTGCCAATACTTGGGCAATGCTTCCCCCTAATCCGCCATTGCGTTGATGCTCTTCTGCTGAAACCACGCAACCTGTCTTTTGAACAGACCTTAGAATCGCTTCTTCGTCCAAAGGCTTAATGGTGTGCATATTGATAACATCCGCTTCTATCCCTTTCTCTTTCAAAATGCGTGCCGCTTCGATGGATTTCCATACCAAATGCCCACAGGCAATGATGGAGACATCACTCCCCTCTGCCAATACTTGGGCTTTACCAATTTGGAAGTCTTGGTCTTCGGTCGTGAAAACAGGCACTTTGGGTCGTCCAAAACGCAAGTAACAAGGTCCATCAAATTTTGAAATCGCTATGGTCGCTAACTTGGTCTGGGTAAAATCACAAGGAACGACGACTTTCATATTGGGCAACATTTTCATCATACCGATGTCCTCTAATATCTGGTGAGTCGCTCCATCTTCGCCCAATGTTAAGCCTGCATGAGAAGCACAGATTTTCACATTTTTATGAGAATAGGCAATGCTTTGACGAATTTGATCGTACACTCGTCCTGTTGAGAAATTGGCAAAGGTTCCTGTATAGGGGATTTTTCCACCAATGGTCAAACCTGCTGCAATTCCCATCATATTGGCTTCCGCAATTCCAATTTGAAAGAAACGATCTGGGTTTTCATCTATGAATTTTTGCATCTTGAGTGAACCCACTAAATCTGCACATAAAGCGACGACATTGGGATTGGTTTGACCTAGTTCGTGTAAGCCTTCACCGAATCCGCTTCGAGTGTCTTTGGTCGCTAATATTTGGTATGTTTCTAGCATATTATTTTTATTCAACGTGAATTTTGGATTAGAACTGTTTTTGGGGGAATATTTTGTAAAACATTTTCTGTGTGTTTTGACTGTTCGTTTCCTTGTCTTCGCCAGACGGGCATTCATTTTTCAGTCGATAAAAACGAATCAAAAATCTTGCTCAATCATACGTTCCGACCACAAAGCCATCGCCCCGCTACCAGTAATTGAGCATCGCCAACGCTTCTTTTTCGGTCCTAACTTGAGCAGATAAAGTGATGCTAAAAAATAGATTATAGTTTAAACGAATTGAACATTTTGTTAGCGACTTCTAGATATGTATTGTATTTATCTTGGTTGGCTGTGTAAGTTAATACATAAGCTTTGCCATTTTTGATCACATAGACTTGTTTCCAATGGAGTTTGTAGATGCCTTGTGTTCCTTGATATTCTAATAAATAGGCTTCTTGCCCTTGAAAGTTTGTTTTTTCAGCTTTGATAATGGAAGCTGCATTGACTAGTGTTTCGATTTGTATCTTGGCAAACTCGGCATATTTTTCTACGGTCATTTCTGCTCCATGTAAATCTTCTACAGCCAAATTAACATTTTCGCTAAAGTCGTCTTTTTCTGATTCTAAAGGAGAAGCTATTACAAAAGCTGTTCCCATAAAACCTTCCTTGGCAAGTGTCCAGTCATTGGGGTATTGGATGCTTACGTTGTTGGTAGCGTCTTGGTGTACACTCCATTCGGTTGCTTGAT
>JAHDBB010000140.1 GCA_020630635.1 Chitinophagales bacterium | reverse complement strand
CACGAAACGAACCAAAAACGTCCCGTCGTCCCAATACCACGTAATGAATCGAAAAACGTCCCTTTTTTCAAGGGTTAAGACCCTAACGATCTAGCCCCGATAGTAGTGGTATTCGTGTGAAGCGTTGGCTTAGAAAAACCTAGCCGCACGAATAAGAACGGATAGCGGGACTTGCTATCACGACGAAGCACGGAACTGTTCGCTCCTAATAAAAGAAAAAACCCTCTAAATAGGGAGGGCATATAAACAAAAAGAAACGTCCCCATTGCTGAGAACGCTTCTATTTATAACGCAAGATAATATATATCCTTGTATTTTACAAATTAATTCTTATTCCAAGTGTGTGAACACCATTATAAAAGTTGGTATGACGATAAGAATAGTCAATACCAAAAGTAGAAGCATTTGTTTCATCTTCTTCGGCTTTCTTTCTATTCATGGGTACTTCTGCTGTCAATCCTGCACTAAAACCATTTAAAGCAGAGTTACCAACAGTTGGGTCCCAAATACCTTCTTCGTATTTGTAACCTGCACGAAGCATAAACATTTCACGGAAAGCAAATTCTGCGCCTCCACCAATGAAGTCTTTACGGAAAGTATTAGAGGTAAAGTTTCCTGCCAATGTCAAACGCATATCTTCTCCGATGTAGAAGTCATAAGCTGCTCCAATGTGTAATAAAGATGGAAGCTCATATCTTTCAGAACGTTGAGAGAAAGTACCCTCATAACCGTTGTTGGTTTGTGTCGCATTGGTTTCTAAACCATCACCCGTAAATTGCATCGGTGTACCAACGTTTCTCAAAGCAATACCAAATTTGATTTGTTCGTTGTCTCCTGTTACATATTGGATACCCGTATCAAACGCAACTCCAGCAGCCGTCACATCGGCAATTGAGTGATTGATGATTCTAATCAAGATTCCCCCGTGAATACTTTCGGAAAAAGAACGAGCATACGCAATACCGATATTGGTGTAAGAAGGTCTAAAAGTTCCTCCAGGACCCGCATCGGGCAAATCGTTGGTTACTCTATCAATTTCGCCAAAACTCATGGCAACAATGTTAATTCCTAAAACCCCTGATTCTCCTACTGCTTGTGAAAAGCCTGCTGCTGAAATGGTGATGTCTGACCCTTCTAACCAACGAGTACTGGAAAACATCAATTCTGTTTTTGCGGTGAACGCCAACCCACCTACATTGAGGCGCATGGCTTCAATGCCTCTAGCACTTGCTTGATTGAGACTGTGCATACCTGATTGACGTGCCCAAGGATTGATCAGCAGCTCGTTTCCACCTGCTTGTCCAACCCTGTCATTATTTCCAGCTTGAACAGCAAAAGAAAGCAACATCAACAGGCTTAGTATATAAGTAATATTATTTCTTTTCATATATTTTATTTTTTCTGAAAAAGAAGCTAGCCAATCCCTAAAGATTGGCTAGTTCTCATCTTTTCAGCAATTTTAGAAAGTATCTAAGTCCACAGGACGAATCACTCCAAACCATTTGAGCGTTCTTTCTTCGCCTAGTTCAGGAGCTTCTACATGGAAAATGTACATACCACTTGCTACTGGAATATTCTTAAAGTTCTTTAAATCCCATTCTAAAGAATTTTCAGTACTACCTGATTTGTTACTCACAGAAGTATCCGTTCCTCTTGCATCTAAATCTAACGTACGAACCAATGTTCCATCCAACGTAAAAATATTAACAATTGCTCTATCTGGTAAATTGGTAATTTTTACTCGGTTATCTAATTTACTAGTCTCATAAGAAGAGAAAGCATAGTAAGGATTTGGTACAACACGAATAGCATCTAAAGCACTAACTGCAACAGAATCCACGTTGGTCAATGCAGAATATTTACCCATATCAAATTCATAAACCAACGGCTCATTGACTTCTGATTCTTGATAAGGCTTTTTCATTCTAACACGCATTTTGGTAGTCGTTGGAATTAAGCCCTCTTCTACACTCAAGAATTCAAAACCTGGTATCAAAATCATCGGTGCTACATACATAGCTTCATCATATATTTCTTTGACTGGTCCTGTATATAAAGCAGCTTGTGAAGTCATTTCTTGTCCATTGTATGTATCTCCTGGTTGAAGTGAGAATAATTCGTGGTAGGCTGCACCTTCATCGTAACGAGAGTTCATGACGTAAATGAAGTGTTCCCCTCCCATTCTATAACTTGGTACTTCAAAGAAGTTTAATCCTGGAGGACTAATCACATCTGTTGGGTTAAATAACATATCGTTACCATTTTCACTACCAATGAAAGAGTTTTCACTAAACATCATATTTAAACGCTCTCCAGTTTCCACATTAATTGCATAACCAGGGAACCAAGAACGTCCTATTTCTCCATCTACCCCATTGCCATTTTGATCTAACGATTTATCTGTACGCATTAAGTTTTTACCTGCGTTTCTACCCATTTCTATAACAATACATTTTGTCCATAAGCTTTTATCAGCCGTCAAAACAATATCAACACTACCAATTTGGTCTAAAGTATTGGTTGGTGGGAAACCTGAATAACAATTGGAACAAGCAGGAGAAATAGTAAAGAACTCAATGATGTCAGGAACAATATCAACTACTCCTCCATCGTCTCCTGTCAAGCAATATGGTGCTACTCCTCCATTTATGATACTTTCATAGTATCCTTCAGAATCATAGAAATCACCAAATCGCTTATGGTCTTCTAATTGATTAGGTGGATCAGCATTGGTGTCTTCAAAGTTTCCTGAACGAATCCAGTTAATCGGAGAATCACCATCTACATCAGGAATCGGAGCTAACCATCTTACTTGTACATTCTCATAAGTTAAATCACTAGTAATATTGGCATCACCTTCGCTAGCGTTGATGGTTTGAGCAACAGAAACTGTAAAACCTAATGGATCATCATTTTCATAGTCATCTGAACTAATATTTTTTTCCCATCCACCAATTGCCTGCTCATTGGGAAGTGCAATATTGGTTTGAGAATCATAAACACGTCCATTATCTAAGTTTTCAAGAATCCAATATGCACCAGATGACAATCTTTTATCATTGTCAAAAACAGAGTTAACATCATTGTTTAGAGGTGCAACAGTACCACCTGACTCAACTGCTAAAACATCATCAACTGCATCTAATTCAGCAGATTCTGCTGGATTGATGATATTGATATATACTCTAGCAGTAGAAGTTTTTCCACTTTCTTTCATAGTATAATCAAAGAAATCTTCTCCGTAGGTATTTTCTACACCTGCATATTCAAAGGTATTATTTGCCTCATTAAAGGTCAAAGTAGCTGCAGTATTTGGCAAAGTAAAATCAACAATTTCAGGAGAACTAAAGACATTATCGTTGTCTAAAACACTGATATTAATTGTCCAATCAGAGCCATTACTTGGATAAATCATTCTTGTATCATCAAACGCTTGTGGGTCCGCCAAACTTGGGTTATTTACTTCTAATACAACCGAGCCTTTGTCCACTTCTCCATCTTGATTGATAATCTCATAAATAAATTGATCAAAATCTCCATCTAAACCAGAAGGAGCAGTATATTTAAGGCTACCATCATCTTGACGTTCTAATGTTCCACCTTTTAAGGTAGTAGAAGGTAAAGAGTAATATTCGTTGTTATAAACAGTTAAACGGAATTTACTATTAGGAATAATAGTTGGATCATAAATTTTAATATCTACTGGTCCCATTCCACCTTTATAAACAGGCTGATCTATTTGACCATTCTCCAAAATAGTAGCGACACTTTCGTCAGTTAATTCTAACTCTAAACCACCATTTCCAACTCCACTAACCTGTGTTATTTCTGGTCCATCTCCATAAGCAGATTGTACAATAGTTCCACCATTTTGTGCTGCACTACTATGAGGAATAGCAGTATAAACTTTCACATTATTACGTCCTGCAAGATAAGGAATCTGTTGAGCAGAAGGATCTGCAGAAGGATCTGAAGGATCATAAGGTGTGTAATTGTTATGACTATAAGCCAAAGCTGAGAAGTAGTAGCGTTTATGGTTAACTAATCGCTTATCACCTGGAGCAAACTGATCTTCTGTCACAAGGAATGTATGCTTGATACCATTATCTTGTCCTTCTACTTTGACAACAGGTACAATAGTTCCAACTTCGGGATCTTCTTCATAATTAATGATACGAGTTACCCCATCCGCAATATCTACTGTAAAGATTTCACGTGCTACATCAGGGTTATCATAATCAGATGGAGAAACATTAGATTCTTTTAACTGGAACACTCTATATCCTTGGAATTTGTACAAAGAATCTGCTTTTCCAATACTAGACAAAACGGCATCACTTTCAGCATATGCTTCATTGAAATTATTCGATCCTTCAGCATTCCAAAGAGAAAGTACCAATTGTTGATCTAGCTCTCGAATGGTCACATTAGGTGCATCAGGACCGTCTTTCAACTTAAAGTTACTATCAAATAAAGCTTGCGCTTTTCTATCAGCATTTAAGAGAGGAGAAAATGAAGGACAAGGATACTGTACGTCTGGCACCCATACGACCCCAACAATAATATCATTGATTACACCTGGCTCTAATTTAAAGGCTCCAGAAGCCTGTAAGAATCGTCTATCAGCAGGGGTAATCCCTTCGCTACATTCAGACCAAGCACCTTCTGACTGATCAGATGGATCACTAGGGAACATATACGGAGAAAGTTCTGAACCTCCATATCCTGTACCTCCAAATGTAAAAGGTGTACCATCTTTCCAAGAACCAGATAAATAACCATAAAAATCGGAAGCAGTATTTGGATTTCCTCTTTCTGTATTATCATTGTTATAGAATAAGAACGAACTCATTCCCAACTCAACATATTCGGTTTCACCTTCGTCATTGATAATTGGTTTTTTAGGTCCTTGAAAAAAGTCAACTCCCAACATTGGAATTTCTTCTCCATATCCTTGTAAACCATCATCAAAAGCATCTCCATTATAAACGATACCGACACTATTTTCAACATTACATCCAACATAATCATCTTGGTATTCTCCCAAATCGGGATCGACCCATTGGGCAAAATAAGTACTGTCTAAATCAGTAGAGGAGTTATTTTCTATCACATATTTGTAGAAGGTCATATTATTAACCTCATCATTGGTTGCATAGCCAAATGCCAAAGCTCGTATCTCTAAACCAATTGCTTCTCCACCTGTCTCAGAGTGAGCATTTCCTTTATCATTAAAAACCCACCAAATCATTTGGTCGGCATAAACTCCTTCCTCTGTTGGATCAATTACAGGATAATCACCATCTAGCGGATTATATTCATTATCATTGTTAGCATCCCAAAAAGGAGCTAGAGACTTCCCATCAGGAAGTGAAAAGTCGTGATATTCGTTAAAGAAATCACTTCCTCGTCCAGGCCAAGCCAGTAAAGATTCTGGCACATCATTTTCTGTTATACTACCCCCTGCTTCATCATATGCCAATAAAAACTGTGAAATATCTTCACCTGTTACTTTCCAGAATTGGTCAAATTGGCTACAAACTTCAGCACAAACTT
The DNA here is from genome assembly GCA_020630635.1 of Chitinophagales bacterium. GTDB lineage: Bacteria > Bacteroidota > Bacteroidia > Chitinophagales > UBA2359 > JAHDBB01. The sequence goes on along the minus strand of JAHDBB010000140.1, from coordinate 6,455 downwards.
CTCCAGCCAAATCAAGAGGACCTGGATAAAAATCGTTTCCAGATTGACGATAAGTCTGTGCAGCAACTTTTAACTGTCCTAGGGCATCAAAACCACCAATCCATAAGGCTCCTGCAAAAATAGAATGTCTAGAAACTTCTCCAGAACCTGGCTCTACTTTGGGCACCTCATATCGAGCATTATTCAAGTCCCACCAAAGATCTCCTCCTGCCAACAAGGTTGTTCTAACATTATTGATATTCAACTCTGTTTGAGCAGTAGCAGCTTGACAATCACTAGAACCCGTTTTTGCTGCCTCGTGACTCTTCCCTGCAAAACCCAGTATTTCTCTAGCAGAAAGGTCATTAACAAGTAGTAGGCACAGAGCGAAACTAAATATTAATTTAAATTTATACATAATCAACTTTTTTTAACTTTTATAAAAATAGGCTCTCCAAATTTTTAGGAATATACCTTTTGGTAATCCTATTCTTTAAAAAGATAAAGAAGCTCCTAAACGGATTCTTCTTGGAATACTGAAATTATTCGGGTCATTTACTTTATAACCATAGAGCAATGCAAAAGCTGCTGGATCATTTCTACTAGCAGCATCTCTAAGTCCTTCTGCCGAACTCAAATAGCCATCATCATCTCCACTACCTGTTGCAGCATAAACGCCTAATACATTCTGTGTATTTAGTAAGTTTTGGATTTGAAGATAAATATTCACAATACATTCTTTCTTACCTTTCTCTTTACTTGGATTCAATACAATATCTCTGTCAAAATTCAAATCCAACTTATAGTTCCAAGGCAAACGAGAACCATTAATTTGACCTTCTAAAGCAGCACGAGTATTGATACCAAACTGTCCTTCGGGTGTTGGGATTCTTTGACGAGAATAAGGTGTACCTGATCTTGCTCTAATGATTAAATTAGCTCCTGTATTAGCTAAAAGATTTAGATTTTTGATACGTGGTCCATCGTATTTACTTCCACCCTCAAAGCGATAATCTATAGAAAAGTTTAATCCATGACGAGAATCAAAACTTAATGGACGAATCGTACGCAAATTACCTGTACCTGTACCAACTTGGTTTCTTGCTCCAAAAGCATCTGAACCTGTTCCATCTGCAAACTGTAAAGTATAGTTAGCTAATAAACGGACATTACCTGTTCTTCTTAAATCATAAGAAAACTCCAAGCCTTTTACTGTACCAAAATCCACATTTCCTAAAGTAGAATAGGCTGCTACTGGATAGGCATTAGGTACTTGAATCACCTGAATCATATCACGCATTTCACGATAAAAACCAGAAATGGTTAAAGCAGAAGAACGGCTAATTTTTTGTTTAAATCCTAATTGGTAAGCAATCGTTTTTTCTGGTCTTAGATTTGGATTATTTAAGACACTAGCAGTTGCCAATTGAGAAAAGAAATAATATTGGTCTGCATAAGCATCATTGGCTCTTTGTGGTCTTTGTGTTAATACACTATAGTTTGCAAAGAATGTTGCCTCATCTGAAATATTGAATGAGAAAGCAATACGAGGCATTACACTAATTTGAGGTGTATAATCTTCAAACGCAGTATTAATGATATCCACGAATCCCTCTTGTTTAATATCATCTTTAGGATTATTATCCAATGGATCTGATAAGAAAGGTTCTGCTTGTCCATCACCTGCAATAGCACTTGGATCATTGATAAATTTACCTTCTGCATTATACCAGTTATCTCCATCTCGATATCCTCTAATTCTAGTAGGATTTACGGCATCATCTACATAAACAACAAAGTCTTCTCCTATATTTTCAGGGTGTGCAATATCTTGATCGTTAATAGATTCAACATCTCTTGCTTTTTTAGTACCATACAAAGAATAAATATCTTTCAATACTTTTTGGTTCGCATCAAAACGATCTACTCTGACTCCAACATTAAAGATCAAATCTTTGAAAGAAAACTTATCTTGAATATAACCTGCCATATACACAGGACGATAAGCACCTATTTTAGCTTCCAAATATCCATCTTCATCTCTCTTAAAGAAATCTTCAAATGCAGGTTGTTCTGTCAGTTTATTACCTCTAAAATCATAACCATGATAACCAACTAAATTATCACCTCCTGTACCAGAACCAAATAAATCTTCTGCTGAAAATAAATCTAAGCTCAGTTGGTTTACTTCATCTTCTGTCAAAGCATCTGTATTGACATAAGGATACAAGTTGATGTCTTCATAACCAAACAATTCTCTAAACTGTTCATCAAAATAAGACTGGCTGGTTCTTACAAAATCGTATGTAATTGTATCATTAATACCAAAAGAACCGTGTACCGCTTCATCGTATTCAAATAAAGAAACTGTCTGACCATTGATTACTAATTGAGGATTTGCCAAATCTCGCTGTAATCCACCTGTCAATGGCGTGCTAATTTGTCGTCTCATTCTAGACCATAGCCCACTAGCATCTATATTATACTCACGGTCAATACGCTGCTCATATTCAAATCCAAATTCAATCGCATGTTTGTTTCGGTCTGAGGCACCTGGTTTCTTAACATCCACAGAACCATTAAATGTCAAACGATATTGATCTGTATCTGAATTATAACGTACTCCATAACCATAACCAGGTGAATAATAAGTATTATAAGCAGAATAAAGATTAGCTCCACCAAAAGTATAACCATTAATCAAACCATTTTGAGCTTGTAACTCATTAATATCACTAAAAGCAGATGCTCCAACACCTATGAGATCAAAAAATTGTTGATTTTGCAAAATAGCAACTTCGTTCTGACCAAATGCTTCATAAGAAATTCCTGCTGGCGTAAAGCCTTCAAACACTTGTCCTTGAAGATTCAATAAATTTCCTTTAATGCCAATAGGCTCTATATCTAATCCATTTTGATCTTGCAATGCTAAAGGTCCAAAATTATAAAGTGGCTGTCTATTAATGTCAAATTTACCAACATATCCAAAACCAAAAATGTTATCTCTAAATAATGGATCTTCATACAAAAGCAAGTCTTTCGTATAGTCGAATTGTACAGTGTAATATGCATTAGATAATATAGACGAGCCTTCATCTTCTTCTGCATTAGCATCTCGATTTCCTCCAAAACGTTGTGTAAACCTTACAAAACCTCTATAGGTTTCTTCTGTAAATTCTGGAAGACGATCTGAATTGAACAACTCAAATCTTCTCAAAAAATCTCTAAATCCAGCAGAACGAGGAGCCAACCCACCTCTACGCCAGTTAGCAGTACCTCCAACTGTAAAGTTCAAATTAGATACAGGTTGAAACTCCAATTTTACTGTTCCATTAATAGCATTTTTTTGAATGTTTTCACGAGCATCAATCCACTCAAAATCATCTTCTGTTACAAAATCTATATTCTTTTGAATACCACCTGCTGCTGGATTACTTCTCAATGGGTTGTTGATCAATTCATCTTTAACCTCATCTTTAATAATTGGAACTCCAAAGTAAGATGGATCATCATCTTTCTCATAAATATATTCTGCTGAAGCAAAGAATCCTAACAAAACTCTTTCTTGATCTGTCCCTTTTCCTTTTTTCAAAATAGGACCAGTAAGAGATCCTGTGAATAAGTTGTAATTATAAGGATCTAAAAATTGTGAACTCAATACTTCTACTCCACCTGCAAAATCTCTAGAAGGTCCACGAGTCGTAATATTAATAATTCCTCCAGTAGCATCACCATAACGAGCAGGGATACCTCCAGTTACTACACTCATTTGCTCAATTGCTTGAGCAGGTATCGCTGTACTACCACGCACCTTAATACCATCAACATAGTAATCTGTTGCACGAGAACGAGCCCCCTTAACATTTAAGGCTCCTCCTTCATCTTCTTGATAAACACCTGCTGTTGTCGAAGCAATAGAACTTACATTACGAGTAGGTAAATTATCTATTTGCTCTTTGGTAACGGTGCTACCCACCGATGTCTGATCCGCTTTCAAAAGAGGCACTTTATACTCCTTGACCACAATTTCATCCAACATTTCTGACTCTGTTGCTAAATCAATGTCCAAAATAGTAATCTTATCTGCCTCTACAATCACATCTTTGGTTAATGATGTCTGGTATCCTACATATTGTACTGTAAGATCATATTTACCTGGCGGTAATGGTTTAATGGAATAAAATCCATCAAAATCTGTTTGTGCACCGACCAAGCTACCATTAACTGTTACAGAGACTGTAGCAAATGGTAGTCCTTCACCCAAGTCGGGGTCAGTGACTTTCCCCTGAAGTTCTCCCACCTGTGCCAACGCACTCAATGACAGGAAAAAACTGAGGAATATTAGTAGATATTGCTTCATAAAATAATGATTATATTATTAATAATTTTTTTTGCTTTTTTTCAAATATATGGAAAATTTAAGTCCTAATGAATTTTTTTAGAGAAGTCCTGATTTATTATGACTTTGCTCTGACAATTTTGGATGATTTATAATTTTTTTTGCCAAAATATTTGCTAGTTTAAAGTAGGAGTCTTCTGTTAGACCTGCTGTATGAGGAGTCAAGATCAGACTTTCACTTTGCTTCATGGCTGTCCACCATCGTTGTTCTTCTTCATTCAAATCTTCTAAAGGTTCTTTTTCAAACACATCAATCGCTGCTCCCAATATTTTGCCCTTTTTCATTGTTTTCATCAAGTCTTCTGTTTTCACAATAGGTCCTCGAGAAGTATTAACAAAATAAATAGATTTTTGAAATTGATTAAAAAAGGCTTCATCAACCATAAAATGAGTTTCTTCCGTCAAAGGCAAGTGAATACTTACAATGTCCGCTTTTTGATACAAATCTTCCAATACAGACTCTACTACCAATTTATTGCCAAACTCCGATTTATACTTATCATAAGCCAATATTTTACATCCAAAACCCGATAATTTTTGAGCTAAAGCACTTCCTGTATTACCGAATCCAATAATTCCGACAATTTGATTACCCAATTCTTTGCCTCTTCGATCTTTTCTAAGCCATTTGTTCTGCCTCAACTCTCTATCTGAAATATGGATATTTTTTAACAACGAAATGATGTTTCCTACCACATGCTCTGCAACAGACTCTCGATTACCTTCAGGAGAATTAAAACACAAAATATCTTTTTGTTGGGCATATTCAACATTGATCAATTCCATTCCTGATCCTACTCGTCCTAAAAATTCCAAAGAAACAGCTTTATCTATTAAGTCCTTATCTATCTTTATTCGACTACGCACAATCAATCCTACATACTCTTGAATAATATTTTGTACTTCTTCATTTGTCATACTTGGTTGGTAATCACATTCATAACCAGCAGTAGCAAGTTGTTCAACTAAAACAGCATGACATTTTTCAGCAATTAAAATTTTCCTACTCATAGATTTTGCACTCTAAAAATATTATCAAGATGTACAATCATAATGAATAGTTGCATCCAATGTAAGGTTGTGACACAACTATGACATTAGTTAAGTCCACCATAAAATGAGGACTACAAGATAGATATGGGGAAACAAACCATTTTTCTCCTTTCAAGAAAATAAAATAGAAAATATTGGGTATAAAAACTTACAAAGGTGAGTGATTATTAAGATTTGTAATCTTTCATAATAGTAAAAATCAAATATATAATCGTCTCCTTCAAACTAGTTTTGTCTTAGTAATGATTAAAAATAAGTCCAGCATTTTGAGAAAAGAGATTTTGATTCAAGATGAGGCAAAAAACGCAATCATAGCAGGGCTAAGATGAGGCTTTTTAACGAAATATTGGAGCAAAAGATCATCATCAAATGTGGAAGTTATTTTTTTCTCGTTACTTAGTGGGCTACAAAATAAGAACAATGCAGAAGTTCACAAAATAAGAAGGCAAAATATTGGGTTTCTGGTAGTTTTTAGGTCAAAAAAAAGCGTTTTTACCACTTTTTATGCATTAAAATTAGAATAAATTTCTATTTTTTAGGAGAGAACGTTAAGTTGCTTCGTCGTACAGGCAAGGTCCCGCTATTCGTTCTTATTGCTGCTGCCGATGCCACACCCACCCCAACACACTACGCAGCAATACCACTGCTATCGGGTCTAGTTTGCACAGTCTCTACCTTAATGCCCCATCAACAGCCCTTTTCAAATTCAAAAGAACAATTATCAAGATAAGTAACCAGACCTAAATAATCGACACATTTTATGAGTGTTTCTTTTTCACTCATACTGCATTATTTTTCTCACCAATAGCCTATAGGTTCTTAGAAGGTTTAATCCACTCAAAAACGCCTTGTCTAACCAAAAAAGAAGATATGGAAGAATCGGCAGAGTTGGTCAAAATCATAACCAGCTTGTTAGATTATCAATCGGATTAGTGGTTCATCTCATACAGACTAATTCGATTGAAGCTACATTTTACTCAATTCCTAGCCTAAAGAACCCAAAAGAATCTAACTCAAAAATAAC
>JAHDBB010000727.1 GCA_020630635.1 Chitinophagales bacterium | reverse complement strand
ACGCTCTTGTTCTTTGCGTTCTGTATGCCATTGGAAAGACTGTGGCAAATCCATAAATCGAACAGGAATTTCATTTTTGAGACCATATAGCATGGCTTGCCATTCGGGTGAGAATTTGGCGAAAGGATAAAAGGCGGATTGTCCAAAATCATCGGGACTGTACACCAATAAGGCAACTGGCGGAGTCATCCCTTTTTGGATCGCTAACTTAATGTGTTCGTCTGCATCAGGTGGTCCTTCAATCAGCAAAATGTCTGGCTTCATTTTTTTGAGAGCCTTCATTAAATTTTTTGCGGAACCAGGTCCATGATGTCGAATACCAAAAACTTTTTTCAAGATATTGGGGGTTTTGAATTGGTAAATTATGGGAGGGCAAGATACAAAAAAGTTTACAAAATTGATTATCCAATGATTTAAAAAATCTATCTATTCTCATCATTCTTTTGATTCTGTTAATATACCTCTCAACAGTTCAGAAATTAAAAATATAGCTTTATTTCCTATACATAGTCTCTTATAAATATTTGGGCAAGTCCATAAATCTTTTTACTTTTGCGCCAAAAATTTTTACTACATGAAAATATCTGTAATTGGCGCAGGCAATGTTGGAGCAACCTGTGCAAATGTAATTGCTCACAAAGACTTTTGTAAAGAAGTGGTTTTGTTGGACATCAATGAAGGGATTGCGGAAGGCAAAAGTTTGGATATGTGGGAAACCTCTCCTATCAATCTTTACAATACTCGTATCACGGGTGTGACCAACGATTATAAAGCAACCAAAGGTTCTGCGGTAACGATCATCACAGCAGGGATTCCTAGAAAACCTGGTATGAGCCGAGACGATTTGATCTCGACCAATGCTAAAATCGTAAAGTCGGTAACAGAACAAGTGAAAAAGTACTCACCAAAGACGACAATCATTGTGGTTGCCAATCCTTTGGATGTGATGACTTATTGTGCTTACTTGACTTCCCAATTTGATAGAACCAAAGTATTTGGAATGGCGGGCGTATTGGATACGGCTCGTTTTCGTTCTTTCCTCGCTTTAGAACTAAATGTTTCACCTAAAGATATTCAAGCGTTATTATTGGGTGGTCACGGAGATACGATGGTTCCACTTCCACGTTTCACAACGGTTTCGGGTATTCCGATTACGGAGTTTGTCGAAAAAGATAGACTGAAAGAGATCGTACAACGTACTAAAAAAGGTGGTGGTGAAATCGTGAACTTGATGGGTACTTCTGCTTGGTATGCACCTGGTGCAGCGGCAGCTCAAATGGCTGAGGCGATCGTTAAAGATGAAAAGCGTATCTTCCCTTGTTGTACTTGGTTGGATGGTGAGTATGATTTAAAAGATGTATTCTTAGGCGTTCCTGTTGTTTTAGGCAAAAACGGAATTGAGAAAATCATCGAGGTTAAATTGAACAAAGGTGAAACAAAATTATTACATAAGTCGGCTGACCACGTTAAGAAAGTAATGGCCGTTTTAGATGATATGAAATTATTTTAATTCGGTGACAAGTGGATAGTGACGAGTGACTTCTTTTATTATTGTTTTCTTTTAGGAGAGAACGTTTGAATGCTTCGTCGTAATGGGTCTCCCCGCTATCCGTTCTTATCGCCTTCATAGAGCAAATTCGTGAATTTGCTCTACAAGGACGATACCACTACTATCGGGTCTAGATGGTCGTGGAATGAACCTTTAGTTACTGAATTAATTAATTTGAATAAAAAAGCCTATCAAGTAACATTACTTGATAGGCTTTTTCTATTCTATCGTTTTTATTTCAACTGGTGCTAAGAAGTAGTGTCTCTATCCAACTAGCCCCGAATGGATTAAATTCTAATCTTTAATTTCTAAATTTTAATACCGTTCTGTTACTATATGTTCTGACCTTAACCCAATAGCCCCGA
>JAHDBB010000139.1 GCA_020630635.1 Chitinophagales bacterium | reverse complement strand
AGCAGATAAGGATGATTCAAAAATAGGAAGAAACTTAATTGACAGTGTACTTATTCGTTAAGGACCAATTAGTGCTGAATAGATTAAATTCTAATTTTTAATTTCAAAATTCTAAAGCAGTTCAGTTACTATAGGGAGAAGCTGCAACGAACTAGCCCCGATAGTAGTGGCATCCCCCTTGTAGAGCAAATTTGCTCTACAAGGGGGATGAGAACGGATAGCGGGACTTTCCTGTGCGACGAAGCTACTAAAGTTCGCTCCTAAAAAAACTACTCCAACCAAATTTTATCCATCAAAAGTTGAAAATGTTCCTCTTTTTTATTGGCAATCAAGATAGAAATTTCAGACATCGCCTCTACAGGATAATTGGGCATATTCAATCGTTGACCTCGAAAACTGGGATACAAATCCTTTAAAGGTATTTCGATCACTTCCCATTCGTTGGAAGTTTGAAAATAGGTAATATAGGAATAACGCTCCTTGTAAAAGGATTTCACCCTAAATTGATAGCGTTTACCATCGCCTTTGATTCGCAACTTGACAGTCGTAAAGGCACTTACATCGGCTGGCTCAAAATTGTATCTTATGGATGTAAAACCACCATTATTGTCTAAAGAGACAAAGCCTTCAAACATCGCATGTCCTTCTTGATTGACTTTCAAAGTACCTTTGGATAATCCGCCCATCACCCCGTCATTGACCACATACCAACCTTCTAAAGTATCTTCTTGGTCAAAATCATAAATCAATAAGGTATTGGAAAACATAAGGAAAGATAAGGTAAAAATGAATGTAATAAGCATGTGATATTCAACAAAAGTAACGCTATTTGGTTTAGAGATTTTTCCGATTTTGGAGACTCGATGACTTATGTACTTCTCTAAACTGTTCGGGAGTCATACGGGTTTGTCGCTTAAAGTATTTATAAAAATTGGTTGTTTCTTCAAATCCCAAACGATACGCCACTTCCTTGATAGAATATTCGGTATTAATCAATAAGCGTTTAATTTGTTTGGCATAAATCTCATCTATAAACTCCTTGGCCGACTTATTCACGATCGTTCGAGTAATCGTATTCAGCGTTTTCGTACTGATTCCCATCATTTGAGCATACTTAATCACTTTGGAATATTGTGTCACATGATCTTCTACCAGCTTTTGAAAATCAACAAATTCGGCCAAATATTTTCGATGAAAACGCACTTGCTTTTGACGAGATTTGATACGATACAACTTGGTAATTAATATATGCAATTGGCTTCTGATAATTCCTAAAGAATAACCATCGTTGGTTGTAAAATACTCTTCGTTTATCTCTTCAATCAGCTTTAAAACCTCTTGAAATTCTTTGGGAGACAATTGTACTTTGGGTACGCCTAACAATTCATTGAAAAGCTGTAAAGTTTTTTGAGCCTCCAATTTTTCAAGATAACTCACCAAAAATTCATTGGTAAACAATAAGAGAAACCCCTTCATATTGCTTCGTATAAACTTATGAATTTGGTCTTTGCGGACCGTCAAAACAGTTCCTTTCTCACAATCATAATTGGTAAAATCTATCGTATGAAGTCCTTTGCCTTCTCGAATAAAAAGGAGGATATAAAACTCGACTAAATGCAACTGATCTATAGAATGATCTAAATCTTTTCTTTGAAACAACTCTTCTATTTGAACAATATCAAACGCTGCTTTAGGATTTTGATGGTTATCAAATTTGATATGGATTGGTACATCTTTCATTCATTCGTTTGAATATTTTTTTAATCATTTTTTATTTTTGGAGAGAACGGAGAAGGCTTCGTTGTGACGGGTCTCCCCGCTATCCGTTCTTATCACCTTTGTAGAGCAAATTCATGAATTTGCTCTACAAAGATGATACCACTACTATCGGGTCTAGTTGGTTGAGGACACAACCTCTGACAAACTGCGGCAAGAACGAATCGCAGTCACTCGCCACCAATCACTCACCACCAGCCTACTCAATCACCAATTTATGACTTTGTTGAAAACGCCCATTGAACATTTTGAGAATATAAACCCCTGTCGGAAATTCTGCAACATCCATCTGCAATTGTTGTTCATTGGATGCGACTTCCTTGACCAGCTTACCACTCAAATCATAGAGCTTAAATTGTAAAGTCTTTTGAGGCATTTGGTTGAGACGAATATTTAAAAGATGCTGCGTCGGATTTTGATTGACCTGCATATAGTATTGAGTTGGTTCATTGATGCCTGTATCCACCCAATCCGTAACAGAAACCGTTTCTTGCACCGTAACCGCCTGAATCTCTGCCATCGTTGCAGCCGTTGCAATCGCCGCCTTGACCACATCCACCATAAACTCAAAGTTGATTGTACCCAAAGTATCATTGGGCGAATGGTAGTTGTAGTTTCGGAAATTGGCTCCATCCGTCAGCATCAAAGCAGGAATCCCTGCATCCCAAAAACGAGCATGGTCGCTTCTTCTCAAATCTTGGGCGATGGTCCCATTGCCAGGAACTGCCAAAGAAATGACTTTAAGTGAAGGCACATATTGTGCGGCACTATTTTCATACAAATCCATCAGCAAGATAGAGTTTTCATTACCCACATTGGTGATAAAGTCTCCTCTAAATTCATTGGCTTCTAAAAGTTCGGTAGCTTCTGGAAAGAGCAAACTAAAACCTAAAGGTAACTCTTGTGTATTGGGATTATCATCATAATAACCAATCATCTCGAAATTTAAAACCCCTAAGATCGTCTCCTCCATATTGCGATTCTGCACATAGTAGTTACTTCCCAACAAACCTGCCTCTTCTAAATCAAAACCAATAAAATCAAGACTATACTTAAAATCATACTGGCTCAAAATACGGACCGCTTCTAATACTCCAGCAACTGCCGATCCATTGTCATCCGCTCCAGGAGACATATTGACGGTATCAAAATGTCCATCTATAATGATCGTTGTATCTGTACTGCCCATTCCGACTTTGCGTCCAACAATATTTTGAGAAAGATAGTCCGCTGAAAGTGAATCCATATCCTGCCGATAAGTATCTAAACAAGCCATTTCAAAACGATTTTGTATTAAGGCTTTGACCGCTTCAAGATGTTCTAATCCAGTATTGAAATGTCGAATCCCTACAATCAAACTCAAATTATTGTAAAGGCTGTCAATACTTACTTGATCCACCAAGTTTTGGATATTAGGAGCTTCCATATTTTCTACCGTCATCTTGAAAAGATCGGGTCTTGGAATATCAAATAAAACCTCATGAGCTTGTCCAGTCGTAAACATGTCCGTATCTGCCGTCAATTCATCTAGTGTACAAGCCTCATCTCCTGCAAAAAAACGTACCAGTACGGTTTCACTATCTGTATCCTCTACCAAAAAGGAGGCTTTAACTTGAGAAGTAGTTTCAAGCCAAACGACCTCTAAATTCTCAATATTTATTGGTTGGGCGACAAGATCAAGAGTTGATGTGATCACCAAACACAAAAAAAAACCAATATATCTAAAATAATTACTTTCCATATCTTTTATTTTCTTAAAAGTACATATATTTTTATTTTATATTAAAATGGCTTCAAAATACTGGCAATCAATCAGATGCATAAAAAATCATATAATAAAACTTCATTAAAAATACAATTTTTTTATTTTTTTTAAAATTATGAGATTTCAAAAAATAATACTTTTTTTGTACCTTGATGGCAACAAAAATAAGAAACAGCTACTTACTTTCCTATGTTAATCCCAAAAAGTGTTCCCAGCACTTTTATCCTGCCGCCCTCTTACCACATTAGGGCGGTTTTTTCATGTTCTTACCCCATTACCCTTTCACCCCACAATATTTTGCAATCATCTGATCAGATAGAGTCATTTGTCATACTATCTTGTCACCTTTATTTTCCTCTTATCTGCTAATTTGTCTCTTACTTGTATCAAATTCCTGTCATTGTGACATTATATAGTACATGGCATAGGCTTTGTAACAATATAACATATATATACAAAATGTAAACCAAACTTGATTGTACAATATGAAAACACAAACAGGCACAATTAGAACAGATGTCGAAAACATCTTTCCTATTATCAAAAAATACCTTTATTCAGACCAAGAAATTTTTCTAAGAGAATTGGTCTCCAATGCTGTTGATGCCACTCAAAAACTAAAAACCCTTGCTTCTAAAGGAGAGTTTAAAGGTGACTTAGGTGATACCAAAATCGAAATAAAAGTAGATGCAGAAGCTAAAACGCTGACGATTAGTGACAAAGGAATTGGTATGACCTTAGAAGAATTGGATAAATACATCAACCAAATTGCTTTTTCAAGCGCACAAGAGTTTATAGACAAATACGAAGATGAAAGTAAAATCATCGGACACTTTGGGTTGGGTTTTTATTCAGCTTTTATGGTTGCTGATAAAGTAGAAATCAACACGCTCTCTCATAAAGAAGAACAAGAATCGGTTCATTGGTCATGCACCGGTAGCACCAGTTATGAAATTTCGACTGGAACTCGAACAGAACGAGGTACAGACATCGTTTTGCACATTAGCGAAGACGCTAAAGATTACTTAGAAGAAAGCCAAGTCAACTTTTTACTCAACAAGTACTGTAAGTTTTTACCTGTCGAAATAAAATTTGGTGAAGATGAAATCACCAATAAAGAGGAAGACGGAACCGAAACGGTTGAAATCAAAGATATAATCATCAACAATCCAAATCCTGCTTGGACCAAAAAACCAGCAGACTTGACAGATGAAGACTACATAAGTTTTTACAATGAACTCTATCCTTATCAACAACCTCCTTTGTTTTGGATTCATCTCAACGTAGATTATCCATTTAATCTTACAGGTATTTTATACTTTCCCAAAATCACCAGCAATCTCGACATCAAAAAGAATAAAATTGGCTTGTATTGCAATCAGGTCTTTGTAACAGATCATGTAGATGAGATTGTTCCAGAGTATTTGACTTTATTACATGGTGTTTTAGACTCACCAGACATTCCTTTAAATGTTTCTCGTAGCTACTTACAAAGTGATCCAAATGTAAAGCGCATCAATGGGCATATTTCTAAAAAAGTGGCTTCTAAATTAGAGGAGATTTTCAAAAATAAAAGAGATGAGTTTGAAAGTAAATGGGATGATATTGCACTCTTTATCAAATACGGTTCATTAAGTGATGAAAAATTTGCAGAACGTTCTAAGAAGTTTTTATTACTCAAAAACTTGGAAGGTAAATATGCTACTTGTGAAGAATACAGTGAAAAGGTAAAAGCATTACAAACAGACAAAGATGGGAAAATCGTTTGGTTGTATACTTACCATCCCGAAGCACACGATACTTATATCGCCAATGCCAAAGAAAAAGGCTACGATGTTTTATTAATGGAGCATCCTATCGACCAACACTTTGTCGAGCATTTGGAAAGACAAAATGAGGGCGTTTTACTAAAAAGAGTGGATTCGGGTACAGCCGATACATTGATCGAAAAGGAAGAAGAAACAGAAACCATTTTAACCGAAGATCAACAAAAGACACTCATGGACCTCTTTACTAAAAATGTAAAGAATGATACGATAGAAATAGAATATCGCTCCATGTCTCCCAATGATTTACCATCCATTATTACCAAAAACGAACAAATGCGTCGTTTCCAAGAGATGGCGGAATACAATGGTTCTGCCAATAATCCCATGATGGCTTCGATGTTGGGTAAACGTTATTCTTTGGTCATCAATACCAATCACCCGATGGTTACACAATTGGTAGAAGAAAGCGAAGGAGAAAAACAAGAGGCTTTGATTAAGCAATTACATGACCTTGCCCTCCTTTCTCAAAACATGTTGACAGGTAGCGATTTGACTGCATTTATCAAGCGCAGTGTCAATTTGATGAAGTAAGTACCTAGTAAAAAATAAGTTTTTTTCATAAGGAGATAAATCTCGGCAAGATTCGTACTTGTCGGGATTTTTTTTATTTAAAATTCAAACTGCTGGTACTAAGAAATTGCAACCTCAACGAACTAGCCCCGATAGTAGTGGTATGAATGCACAAGCGTCGGCTACCTAAAACTGGGCTGCATTCATAAGAACGGATAGCGGGACTTCCCAATACGACGAAGCACTCAAACTTTCGCTCCTAGCCTAAAAAAGAATAGGATTATAGGATTTTTCAGAATTAATAGGATTTCAAATCGTGTGCTAAAATTCACAAACTGAACTATACTATGGACCATCGACTATGGACTATAAAACCAACCATTCAATACTTCAAAAAACGCTCAATCTTTTTATAACCACCAAACTGCATTTGTACATAATAAATACCTGACTTTAAAGCACCAATAGACAGTCTTTGTGGATTCGACAAGGAGGTATAAATGCTAATAACCTGTCCTTGTGTATTTAAAATCAAAAGGCTTTGAGGTATTTGGGTTTTCTCAAATGAAAGCTGTAAAAAATCTTGTGCAGGATTGGGAGCAATGGAAATATCTAATTCATTTATTTCTAAAAGGTTTGTATTTGTAGTATCCATTTCTTCCATCACATTTAAGGAATCCTGCTGTGTAAAAAGTCGAATTTGATGTCCTATCTTTCGATTTTCTGTATCCGAATACAAGGTCATCATATCCTTCCATTCATCTTCAAAAGTAGTTTCGAGATAGGTCAAGGTCAAAAGGGTAGAGTCTCCCGAAAGGATTTCAAAAGGCAATTCGTTTTCCAGATTAAAAGCAGTCGTTCTAAAATGCAAACCATTGATTTCTATGGCATTATCGCTATTATTGTGTAAGAAAAATTGAAGACTTGTTGAGTCAGGAGCAAACAGCAAACTATCAGAAGAAGTCATAAACGCTGATTGAAAAGGATGTTTTTGCAAGCGATAAACGGGCTTATTTCCGACCGAACAAGACCAGATAGTTTCATCCATTTCATTGACTTCCGAAGCTGCAATTTCAGCCGTCGCAATACTCCCCCACCCGATCAACATATTTCCATTAGGCAAGCTTTGAGCATTTCCCATTTTCGTTGCAAAGTAAGGCGTATCTCCATAAAAACGATTAATCAAAGTCGCCACTTTATTTTCTTCATCCAACTCATATTCGACCACACTACTCAATGACGGCTCATGATAGTTGCCATTGTCAAAAAGTGTGAGATGTCCATTGGATAAAAAGCGAGCATCATGTTGCGCTGCAAATCCAATATCGTCATTGACAAAAGTAAACTCATTTTTAGTTCCACCCATTCGCCAAATCACCTCATTTTGATACAAATCAATTTTAGTAACTTCGGAAAGTTGACGACTCGAAAGAACCACCACACTATCATTCACCACTTCAATAGAATTGATATGAATAAAATTGATCGGTGCTGTACCCGAAGGAAAATTAAAAAAAGCATTGGCATCCGAAATATCAAAATGATCTATGGATTTCCACTCGGCATAAACTTCATTATTTTCATTGAGCTTTTGAATTTTAAAATGAATCACGTTTCTAGCCGTATCTGCTTCTGTCAAAATATCACTTAAATCCATCTGTATAAGGTCTTTTAACAAGATGATTTTATGGTCATTTTCCAATAATACAAATTCATGTGTATCCATTTTTCCGTCTGGACTCGTAATGGTATCTATCCGTTCAAAAGCCCGATTCATCACAATATAACTTTCCGAAGCCGTCTCATAATAACTGAACAATTGTACTTGAGGATGATACTGAAAGTTCGCTACGTTTACTCCTTTTTCAGAATAAATCAGTTGTCCCATCTCATCAAATCCTGTATGATAAACTTGATTATTTTCATCCGTGATACTTCCCCAAAAAATATCTGCTGAAGGACTCTCTAATTCATTTTCTAAAATGGTGGGTTTGAGAAAAAGAGAGTCATAAGGCGAGACAATATTTTGAGCAAAACTTCCCAAACTATTAGAGAGTAAAATCAATAGAAAGCATAAAAAATATTGGTGATCGGTCATTTGAAAATATTTTGATTCCCAAAATATGAATAAAAAAAGAAATCCCAATACATCATGACGACTTATTGGGATTTTTTGATGTTATTTTTTCTATTTTTTTCAGGAGCGAACAGTTCGAAGCTTCGTTGTGACGGAAAGTCCCGCTATCCGTTCTTATAAATGTGCCAACGTTTTAGGTAGCCAGCACATTACATTTATACCACTCCTATCGGGGCTAAATTGTTGCAGTCTTCCCCTATAGTAACTGAATATGTACCTCATTTATGACTCGAAAGTCACCTGTCACTAAAAAACAAAAAACCCCAACCAATCACAAGGACTCATTGAGGTTTCATTTATATTTTTAAGTAAAAAAACTTACTTGACAAACTGGTAATCTTTTCCAGGATAATACGCTCTATCTCCCAAATCTTCCTCAATACGCAACAATTGATTGTACTTCGCCACTCTATCAGAACGAGAAGCCGAACCCGTTTTAATTTGTCCTGTATTCAAAGCAACCGCTAAATCTGCAATGGTCGTATCTTCTGTTTCCCCAGAACGATGGCTAATAACGCTATTGTAGCCATGACGAGTCGCCAAATTGACCGCATCAATGGTTTCGGTTAAAGTACCAATTTGATTAACTTTGACTAAAATAGCATTTCCAACTCTTTTCTTGATGCCTTGTCTCAAACGTTCTACATTGGTCACAAATAAGTCGTCTCCTACCAATTGAACTTTACGTCCCAATTTGCTAGTCAACTTTCGCCAACCCTTCCAGTCATCTTCATCCAATCCGTCCTCAATAGAGACGATAGGAAACTCTGCACACAATTTTTGATAGTACTCAATCATTTCATCATCCGACCATTTGAGTTGTCCGCCTCTAGGTCCAGTCATTTGATACACTTTGTCCTCCTTAGAATAAAACTCGGAAGAAGCTACATCCAAAGCAATTTTGATGTCATCACCAAACACATAACCTGCTTTAGTAACTGCCGCCTCAATAACCTGCAATGCTTCTTCATTAGATTTTAAGTTGGGTGCAAAACCACCTTCATCGCCGACATTGGTCGAATATTTTTTACTTTGCAATACTTTTTTGAGGTGGTGAAAAGTTTCAACCCCCATTCGCAAAGCATCCGAAAAAGTATCAGCTCCCACAGGTACGATCATAAATTCTTGAAAGTCTATGCTATTGTCTGCGTGCGAACCTCCATTGATAATATTCATCATTGGGATGGGCAAGGTATTGGCATTGACTCCTCCGATATAGCGGTAAAGCGGTTGAGCAGAAGCATCGGCAGCAGCCTTAGCACAAGCAAGAGAAACCGCTAAGATCGCATTGGCTCCCAACTTTCCTTTATTGGAGGTTCCATCCAATTCGAGCATAGCGTGATCAATGGCGTTTTGTTCACAAACATCCATATCCTCCAATACTTCTAAAATGTCTTCATTAACATGCTCAATAGCTTGTAACACCCCTTTTCCTAAGTATTTGGTCTCATCTTTATCTCTCAACTCGACTGCTTCGTGTACACCTGTTGATGCGCCAGAAGGAACAGCCGCCCTTCCAGAAAAACCACTTTCAGTTACAACTTCCACTTCAACAGTTGGATTGCCTCGAGAATCCAAAATTTGACGGGCAAAAATATCCGTAATTAGGCTCATGATATTATGTTTTTTAAAAAAGATTTTAAAAATCGCTGCAAAGGTCGTGTTTTTTTATCAGAATCTTTAATGAGTAGGACTTTTTAAGAGAACTGTTAATACCATCATTTTTTAAATTCTGATGCAAACAAAAGCAGATAAACTTACGTATATCATTGAGGACACAAAACTACAAACCCATAATTATCAAGCATTTATATTTAAAAAAGATTTTAAAATTGGAACAATATTTGATATATATTGAGTACCTTTTTTAGCAAAACATTTGTCGGTCCAAGTTTATTTTTCCCAGCCTTTTCTAATTAACGATACACCTTTTTAATTATCAGTCTTTTATGACTATCAAATAAATATGAAAATAAAGTATATTTTATTTTTATTAGCACTCACTTCTACTCTGTATTCCCAAAATGCAGATAGCCTGTGGCATATTTGGAAAAATAGGACTGAAATAGACACCATTCGGCTACAAGCTATAGATCAACTTTTTACCAAACATTATTTATATAGTCAAGCAGATAGCGCATTTTTATTGGCACAAATGCAATTGGAATTAGCAGATTCTCAAAACCTTGATAATTGGACCGCACTAGCTCACCACAATAAGGCTTTAGCAAGTTACTATCAAGGGAACTATGTACAGAGTAAAATATATATCGAAAAAGGTCTCTACATTAGCAAAAATACTGAAAACAAGAAAATACAAACTAAGTGTTTGATTATGTTGGGTGGCATCAATTATGAACAAGCCAACTATCAATTGGCCATTGAGTATTTTCAAAAAAGCTTAATTTTAAATAAAGAATTGGGGGACAATATTCAACAAATGAGGGCTTACAATAACATAGGCTTATCCAACTATGATTTGGGCAACTATCCCGAAGCTATCACCTATTATCAAAAGGCATTAAGACTCCAAGAAGAGTCTCCTAACCAACGGTTAGAAGCTATCTGTTACAACAACATTGGTGAGGTATTTTTGGCTTCAAAAGATTACGAAAAAGCACTCTTCAACTTCAAAAAGTGCTTAGAAATCTCCCAAACCATCAATAATCAGTTTGCTATTGCTGTTTCTTACAATAACATAGGCAACGCTTTTTTTCAACAAAAACAGTATGATACAGCCATTAGTTATTTAGAACAAGGCTTAAAACTCAATAAAGAGCTGGGCGAGAAAAAAACAACTGCAGAAAGTTACAATTACTTAGGAGATATTTATTACGAAGAAGCCCAATATGATACCGCCAAAGTCTATTATGAAAAAAGCCTTAATCTTCGAGAGAGTTTGGGTTATACACAAGGAATGGCAGATTCCTACTTTGATGTCGGCAGACTTAATATTGCCCAAAAAGAGTATCAACAAGCCATTAAATGGTGTAAAAAAGGGCTAGAACTTGCGATCAAAGAGTCTGTGATTCCATTGGCTAAAGACTGTACCCAATGCCTACATCAAGCTTATAAAAACTTAAACGATTTTGAAAATGCGCTTGTTTCTCATGAGCAATATATTGACTTTCAAGACCAGCTTTTCAATGAAGAAAAAACAAAAAAAATCACTCGTTTAGAAATTGAATTTGAACATGAAAAGGAAAAATCCGTTTTAGAAAAAAAACAACAAGAAGAACTTTTTGAGGCACAACTCCAACAAGAACGTTTGCTATTTGTTGGTCTTACCATCATTGGTCTTTTAATTGCTTTATTTTGTTTAGGTGGCTTCATGTTAATGCGATCTAATAATAAAAAACTCAATGAAAAAAATAGAATATTGGCTAAACAAAAGACGGTCATCGAAGCACAAGTCGCTCTTTTAAAACAAAAGAAAAAAGAACTGGAACAGTATATTGAGTCCAATGTCAATCTACAAAATTTTGCTTATGTGGTGGCTCATGATTTAAAAGCCCCTTTGCGATCCGTCAAAAGTTTTTCTAATATTGTTAGTCGAAAACTCAAAAATCAAGAAGATTCGATGATACAAGATGCTTTAAGTTTTATAAAGGAAGGAACCATCAAAATGCAACAATTAATTGATGGCGTATTGAATTATTCCAAAATTGATAGCAGTCATCAACAGGAAGAAATAGACTTAGCTCAAGTAGTAGAATTTATTGCCAATGGTTTTACACAAAACAATAATGATTGCTCCATTACGATTGAGTATGACCATTTACCCAAAATTCAAGGCAACCCGACTCAAATCAATCAACTTTTTCAAAATCTTATTGGAAATGGTATCAAATACAACGACAAAGATCATAAAATTATCACTATCCATTATTTGACTCAAGAGAATCACTATCAATTTTCTATCGCAGACAATGGTATCGGAATTGATAAAGAAAATTATGGAGTTGTCTTTGATATGTTCAAACGTTTACATGGAGATTCAGAATATAAAGGAACAGGTATTGGTTTGGCTACTTGTCAAAAAATCGTAGAAAAACATGGCGGTAAGATTTGGCTGA
>JAHDBB010000001.1 GCA_020630635.1 Chitinophagales bacterium | reverse complement strand
GGAATGGTGACAGCATCGCAGGATGTTATTTGAGGAGGGGTGGATCATACTGGATAATCATAGACACGAACTAAAAGTATAAACCTTTAAAAACCACATCTTTACAAAATTGATTTAATACCAATAGTTTGCTATTTTGACACACTTATCCCACTTTTGACACAGTTTGACACAGATATTAACAGCCTTTATTTATTAGCAAGCATCCCCTCAATTCTGTCCAAACGCTCAATAATTTCATCAAGCTTGCCATAATGATCAGTAAAGCCTTCCAGACCAAAATCAGACACATCAAAACCATGAGCCTTCATTTTTACAAGTATTTGTCTAAGTTTATCTTTTTTAAATGAAGTGACTAGGCTTTGACGACTTACACCATACTTAGATGCAAACTTCTCCTGACTCAACCCAGATTCCTTTTGTTTTTTCTGCAAAAGTTTACCATGATGTATTTTTTCTTGTAAATCTTTACTCATTGTTGTGTTTTTTTAGAGACGAATAAAAAATAACTTACAATAAAACTTGTAAGTTTATTTACAAAACATTACCTTTATAAAAAACTTACCAATTTTATTTACAAACTATAATACAAAATTAATAAAATGACTTCAAAATCCACAGTTTCAAACACAGCAAAGCTAATAAAAACACATGTTAGAGTACTGTTAACCAAATATAAAATCAAGTATGGTAAAAATGGCAGACAAAATTTAGACAATAGAATAAGACAGGAACTGTCTATATCTCTTCAATCTGTGCTTTATACACGCAGACATTTTAGCGTTGCTGAGATAGACAAATTACTGTCTATTATTAACGAAGAGCGGATTAAAAAGCTTGATTATGAGGATTTAGTAAACGAAGGCGAGCCAATCAATTCATAACTAGTAAATATACTTAATACGTCCACAAATCCTTTCTGTTACCCTTTTCAAGCTTTTTTTTTATGATTATTAATGAACAAGAAATTAAGGATGCATCATTAATTGATGATGTATTAGGGGAGTTCCTAACCTTGCACAAAAAAGGAAATAAGATAAAAGCCCTATGCCCTTTCCATGATGACAAAGACCCGTCGCTAGTATTATACACAGAATCAAACACTTATAAGTGTTATAGCTGCGGTGCTTCTGGTGACTCCATTAAATACCTTATGGAAAAAGAGGGAAAAAATTATAAGGAGTCCTTGGAATACCTAGCTCAAAAATACGGAATCCAACCCAAGTATAACAAAAAGAAAAACGGAGTTACAGACACTAAAAAGGAAGCTAATTCACTATACACATTAACCAATGCATATAGTGACAGGTGCAAAGATAAGCTACCAGATAGCGATTCTTATAAATACATGAACAAAAGAGGCTTTAGCGATGACACCCTAGATAAATGGCATATAGGGCATTCAGTAGACATCTCCAAAGAAATAGGCAAAGCATGGGAGAAAGAAACGGCAATACAAATAAGCCTAATCAAAGAAAAGGAGGACAAAATAAAACCCTACTTCCAACACAGGGTAATGTTTCCTATCCTCAACCATAGTGGCAAAGTGGCAGGATTTGGCGGCCGCACATTATCTAAGAATAAAAAAATACCCAAATACATCAATAGTAAAGAATCCTTGATCTACAAGAAGGATAGAATACTATATGGACTATACCAGAATAGGAAAGCCATTGCCAAGTCAAATGAATGTCTATTAGTCGAAGGCTATACGGACGTGATGGGACTAGACCAAATTGGCATTTCTAATGCTGTAGCGACTTGCGGAACGGCTCTAAGTGACCATCAATGTAAATTATTGAAAAGATATTGTGATACGGTTATCATCTGGAGGGATGACGACCCAGCAGGAGCCAAAGCAACGGAACGAGACATGAGGATATTGCTAAAACATGGATTCAATGTAAAAGTAGTTGAATTGGTTAATGGAAGTGACCCATGTGATTGGGCATTTGCTCCAGGAGTCGAAATAAAAAAATTCAATAGTATAGATGCTATTATTAGGAAGTGTGAGGAATTTACTTTTCAACTATCTCCAGTAGAAGCTGACAGAAAATTGACCGAAATCTGTTCTTATCTACAATGTATAGAATCTAGTACTAAGCAAGACTTGTACATTAACCATATTTCAAAACTGCTTAAAATTGACAAAAAAGGAATTGTTGGAAAGGTTACTGAAGAACAAGCCAAAGCAGTTTCTAAATATGATAAAGCAAAGCTATTCATCAGAGTTGCTAATAATTATTATAAACAAACATTGTCTTTCAATGCCAAGATGAATAGCAGCGAAACAGAATTGAAGAAATGGAACAAAGGCTTAATCATTGACGACTATGTAAAAAAGGGACTGCCAAGATTCCTTGATTTCATCCCCAAATATGACAACTTCGTAATTGCACCTGATTTTCAAAACCACCAAAAGGAAATCATTGTCAAGAAAGGAACAATAATTACAAAGAGCTACAACCTCATACAGCCATTAGAATGGAAACCAGGAAAAGGACAATTTCCAACAATTGAATATTTCCTAACCCACTTATTTGGTAACGAAAATAGCAACTGGAACAAACCACAACTAGGAGACCCATTAACCATGATCCAGGATTGCTTTAAGATAAAGCTAAAATACCCAACCAATTTCTTGCCTGTACCTTGTCTAGTGAGCAAGGAACAAGGAACTGGTAAAAGTACCTTTCTGCATTTTGTCAAGGATGTCTTTGGTGGCAATGCCTGTGTCATTGGCAATGAGCATCTTGAAAGTGATTTCAACGGCACTTATGCGACAAAGCTAGTTATATGTATAGATGAAGCATATCTAAAACTAGACAAAAAGAGCCAAAAGGAACGCCTAAAAAGAATGGTTACAGATGACTCTATATTTCTGAATATGAAGGGCATAGAAAGGGAAAGGCTGCACTTTTTCGCTTGGATTCTATTCGCATCTAATGACGAATTGGATTTTATGAAAATAGACCCAACGGATACAAGATTTTGGATTATCAAAGTAAAAAAAGCAGAAAAGGAAATTCCTGATTTTAGGCAAAAATTACAAAAGGAAATTCCTGCCTTTCTCCATTGGTGCTTCAATTCCCCTATTTTCCATTCAAAAGAAACACGCTTTTGGTTCCGTAAAGACTATATCATTACGGATCAGATGAAAAAAATCACACAATTTACGCTAGATAGAACATCAAAAACAATCACAAACTATATTACTAATATATTCCTAGAATACAATATTGATAACTTCTACATCCCACTAAAGCAGCTTACGGAGGAAATCAATGAAGGGAGTCAAATGAGAAGATTAGACAATGTAGGCGTTAAAAACTGGCTCTACAAAAACCTTTTATTGAAAGCTGGTAAGGTGCGTCGTTGTAAATGGCCAATAGGATGGAAGAGTAATTATTATTTAGAAAAAGACCAGTACAAAAAAGAGTTCAATACAGATGACATTGAATTTAAGGAGGCAGTAGGCAGAGGAATACACTTTAAAAGTGAGGACTGGAAAGAATATTTCTAAACATAAAAAGAAACACTAATGGAAGAAATTCTAAAAAAAATCAAAACAAACAATCATCTCTACGATAGGGCTTATAATACTTATGAGCTAATGAAAACAGCCAAAGTTGACACCCTTGATGATGACCGTTCCCATCATGTAGAGATAGAGGTAAATATCAAACATAAGAAGGAAAAGAAAGTCCTTCATCATGTTAAGTTTTGCCATCGAACAGATGACTCCATTAAAAATTTCAATAGATATGTTGATTCCAACCTAGATCAGATTGAAACTTACTTAATGCAATTAAGTGACGAAAGTGCGAGTCTAAACAAAGAATTAGAGGAGCTAAGAAAAGTAAATAACCAATAAAACATTATCATTATCATGAACGAATCAAAACCACCGTATTACAGCCATCTTATAATAGCGACAGACGAAACATTTTTAAAGCCTAAAAAACGAACAACCATGCAAGATAAAAAACTAAAAGCATTACAAATCATGGAAATGATTTCAATCAAAGAATCTGGATTGAAGTTACTCCAGGAGAACAATATCGGACTCATACAAAAGCAAAATCAAACTGTGTGGATACTAGCTAAAGGAGCTATTATCCAAATACCTTTTAACTCTCAAAATGCTGTCACCTGGAACAACAATGAAATGACAATTAATGTCCTTGAAAAAGGAAAACAAAGCACAGTTCCGCAGTCAAAACAAATTTTATTTTGTGACGACAAAGATTCCATCAACTACGGTACCATCATGTGCAAGCCAAAACACCAGCTATTAAGAAGAAAGATGAATGGATCAGAATATTTGGTTTTTGACATGGAATAAATTTGGTTTTTGACATGTAATAACATATTAAACAAAACCAAAATTCAAAATTTTACTAAAAAAGGCAGCAAGAAACCACTTGCTGCCTTTTTTTATGCCCCAAAACAGCCAAAAAAATAGCCAAAAGGCATTCCCTTTTTAAAAAAACGCTTATTTCAATGTTTTGTGTGTCCTATTTTTTTTGTTACAATGTTACTTTTGTTAATAAACAATATAAATAGATAATAGACAATGAGAAATATAGGTAATTAAATTTAATGTAAGTAACAAGTTTAACAGTTGTAACAAAATTGTCTTATTGGGATTTGTTTTAATGTTTGTGCGATTTGCTTGAAAATATAAAATGTAACGTTACATATTGAAATTGTTACAACAAAATGTAACAGGATAACCTTTTGATATTCAGTTAGTTATTCCCTAAAGTTAACATTTTAACAAAAGTAACACCAAAAAAGAAGTTGCTGAAAAAACAAAAAAAAAACTTCCCTTTTTTACCCTCCTTTATAAAAATCTTATTAAATTAGTGCCAACAAATTTAGAAACTGTAATTTTATGGGATTGGTGTATCTTTATGCCAACTCTATAAAGTTATTATTAACATGGAAGTCGTTTCTCACTTTGTCCGTTGTTTCTACGGGTGTTGCATTGTGGGGGCGGCTTTCTCCATTTAGAGAACCATGTCAATCACAAACATTAATGAGGCTAAAAACACTAGCCCAACCACAAGAGCGGATCAAAGCGATCCAACACAGCCTGATTATTTGCTTAGGCATCTTACACAAATGAGTTATGAAGATTTAAAGCATGAATTTGGCTGCCGTTTAGATGATCTTTTTACGAATCTTAATAGTAAAGTCTTAGCACGTGTGTTGCTTAGTCAGGATGTGAGGAAACTATTGAATAGTAAAGGTGTTGAAGATGATTATTTAAAAGATTTGGTCTATTTGCAATTGCTGTATGATCTGCTTTCTACTGCGGACTATTCCGCCAAAAATTTGAAGGGATAAGCATAAAAAAAACGGTGCTAGGAATTAACCTAGCCCCGTTTTTTCATTGGGATATATTGGTTTAGTTACCAACCATTCCAATAATGTCTTTTTTGATTTGTTCCAGTAGCTCAGTATCATATCCGTCGTACCAACGGCTACCTACTTGTTTTTTAGCTTCAGCATAAATGTCAACTCGTTTCCGCTGCTTAGACATTTTTATAATTACTCTTACTTCGTAGTTATCAATCTTTTTGCCTTGTGATACCCAGTCTTTTCTCCATTTGGTTCTAATGTATCCGCTCTCCTTGCTAATCATGTCAAAGTCGAATTTCCTAGTAAGTATTGATGTGATGTCATCCCAAGCCAAGTCATAGCCAACATTGTCACTAATAATTACAGAGGAATGTCCAATGTCGTCTCCTTTGTTGTATGCCCATCCAACAGCTCTAGGAGGAAAACAGCCTATAACCATTACAAATAGAAGTCCTAAACAAGAAATAGATAATGTGTTTTTCATAAGTGTGTTTTTTTAGAGTGATGTCACAAATATAATCATTTGTTCTCTATTTCTTCACTTTGAATGTCTTCTGTTTTCAATGATTTGCTGGTTTTGCTACTTAGTTTCTTAATGAAAAATTGACCTTTCCTTTTAATGCCTCCTTTTGCTTGTATTATGTAGTCATGGTCTTTGCCTTCCTTTGCTTTCCACCATTCCGTTTTAACAACATATTCCGCTACATCTTCTATTTCCCATTCTTTGGGATAGAAGTAGCCTTTAATTTCCCATTCTTCAATTAGCCAATGATTCCTAACCCATGTTCCTTTCTGATACCATGTTTTTAAATGGAAATTAGTGTAACAACACTTCATATCACCTCCAGTAGTCTGGTTTCTTTCCTTATTGAAACTTGTAATCTTTTTTACAAGAAAATTGACAGCCATTTTCAATGGTTTGCGCCTATCTGTACGCTCCTCTTATTGTTAGATATACAAATATAGCTTATTTTCGGTTCAAATGTGCTGAAAATGGAAAAACGGTATTACGGTCAATCTCTGAAACTATTGGTGTTAAATGCCATTCGTGATGGTAGATCAACCGTTAAAGAGGTTCTTGCTGATTTGCTTGATGAAATGGATGAAGAACCAAGTAAAACAGCAAGAGAAAACCTTTTAATACGAGTGCGTTTGGCACTCAATTACTGGGCGGATTGCGGCCACATTTCTAAAGCCGTTGTTTTCGTAGCAAATGTTGGTGTAAATCATTATAAAATAAAGGAGAATGAAAGGAATGAATCCTATTGACCTAATTAAAGCTGTTCCTTTTGCGGAAAGTTTCGTGGTCGAGTCGCTTGGTAAGCTAAGAGCGTTGATTACTGATTGTAATGAACACCTTAATGAGGATGAGGAAGGTGTTATGATTGTCATTGGACTGGAAGGGTTCCAACCCAATGGAAATATTCAAGGTTGCATCATGACAGTTAAAAAAGACGATGAGGGGTACAGGCTTAAACGCAAGGTCAAAGTTTTAGCGGATCATGATACACTTGATGTTTCTAAGTTCGCTAAAGAAAATATGGGTTGGGATGTTTGAGGATATGGAAATAATTGATGATCCCTCTTTAATCGGCAAACGACTTGCTAATGATCCTGAGTTCTATGAAGACATGCAAGACGACGACTTTGAGGATGCCGAATTAGAGGATGATAGTGGTGGGGCTTCTGGATCAGGAGGGGATCATACTAGTCCACCAGCAGGAATTGAGGTATTCGTTGAAAGTGCTGATGCTGTCTTTGGTTTAATTGGTGGCTGGTTGAGTGGGTCAAAAGACCCAGACGAATACACCGCAAGCAAGGAGAAGAAAGACCGCATTGCTAGGCTTGCATGGGAAGTATGGAAAGATCGTGAATTACATATTTCTCCAGAGGGTGCGCTTATCGCTTATGTAGCTGCTGTTTATGGTGGAATGCTAATCAAGGCTTACTTTGATGGTAAGAGAAGGAAGAGAGAGGAAGCGGAAACTGTAGAAGCCGAAATTATTGAATAATACCAGATGAAACTAGTTAAAGGATTTCGTAATAATAAGAAAAGCGTCTTTGTCCAAAGGTTTCAGAAGTTTTTAGGCTCCTTTAAAAAGCGAGTTAGAAAGAATGTAACCTTAAAGGAGTATGCAGAAGCACAAATGGCACTAAGTCAATTGCAAGGCTTGCATTATAGCATGTTGCAGCATTATATTTCTCAACATCATCCTGGACTAGCAAAAGGAATCAAAGTCGTTCATAAAACAGCTTCTAATGTCTTGTCTGTGGATGGCTTTCAAGTGCTTAGGCGTGATGATGGCTCGTTACATCTTTTTGCTGTGTGTGGTAAAAAGATGATTGATGCAAAGGAATTGATAGTCTATAACCAAACTGGAGCTAATGCCAAGAAAGAAAAGCACGAAGCCAAAGGAAAGTAAAGCTTCTCGAACTGCTGAAATAGGCTTAGTTATAGGGGTTCGGGGTACGGGTAAGACTACGTTTATGAAAAAGATAGCTAAGGAGGTAGCTATAGAACGTCCTGTGTTGGTTGTTAGTTACGCCAATATAGATAAAGCTTTTGCCGAATATCCTGTCTTAGACCTTGCGGATAAACAAAGTGTGAAGTCGAAAAAGAAAGGCATTTACCGTGCCTTCTACTACAAGCATGACAAAAAAACATTAAAGTATCTATTCCATTACTGTTGGAACTACCTTATAGTAATGGATGACTGTAGGAGCTATTTAGATGCAGGAATGTTGCGTGATTTGTCTATAGGTGTGATCCAGTCAAGGCATAGAATGTGTGATTGGTATTTTGTCGTTCATGCATTTACCGACATACCTCCTAGAATTTTTAACTATTATAACTTAATGTATTTATTTTCAACGTCGGAGAATCCCGAAAGGGCTAAGAAGAATATTCCAAATTACGATGTTGTAGCAAGCACAGCCAAGAAAATCAATAAATATTGCAAGGTGAAAAATAATAAATACTTATGTGTTAAAATTGAAAATATATAATAAGAACTTTTGGTAAATTTAGGTCGCTGAATGTAAAGTTTGCGATAGTGTTTTTTTTAGAGCGTAAAGCATTCCTGTTTGTAGGGATGCTTTTTTTTTGTGCCTATGCAAAATCTATTTAAACTTATATAATTGCTCTACTTTAGTTATTTGTAAGTTATTGATTCTCTTTGGTTCTTGCTTTTTATTTGTGGTCTAAGCGATTGGTTACGATTGGTTACGATTGGTTACGATTGATTACAAATGAAAATAATCCAAAATGGATAATAATTCCAATAGAACGGTTAAAGTCGTGCCGTTTACACAAGAAGCGACTCAAAGAAACGTCATTCAAACAAATGAGGTTGCTGTCACTCATGGCAATAATGGTAATACAGGCATGTTAGTCGAGCGTCAATCGGCAATGTCTGACTTTTTGCATTTTGTGATTTGTCATCAAGGGACGCAAAACCTTGTCCATAATGATGATTGTGCATGTGAAGATTGTTCTGGTACTAATCAAGGAGTTGCTGGCTCTAGCCATGTGAATGATAATACTTATGTATTGTTTGATTCTTTTGAATTCTTCAAGGCTCACAATTGCTACAACAAGAATGCTAGTCTTTGCGGTTGGTTGTCGCATGTTCCTAAGAATGAGATGTTCATGCAAAGGAGTGTAGCAAGTATCAGTAATGCGGAATATAAGGTTTGGAAGGTCAAATTTCAAAGTTCAAGTTTTGAGATTTTGCGTGCATTGGCTCCTAAACTTCATTTTTACGATGCAGAAGGAATGCCATTGCGTACAATTAAAATTGACCTATTCCAGGCTGATAGCCAAAATAAGCAGCATGAGTATATTTATGAATTGCCGCTTGAATTTATGATCAATCCATTAGTTGCATTGACAGTTGATGTGCCAACAGGTGCAAAAATTGATGTCGGCTTCTTTATCGAGGGAGCGATGAAGCTTTACTAATTAAAACAAATATGGTACTAACAAAAGAAGTCTTTAAAGACAAGATTCGACAACCTGAGTACCTTATTCGTTTGGTAGCTGAAAACAATGCAGAACAGGTATTATACAATCTCCAAAGAAATGGGGATTTGGCAGTAACTAAAGAAAAATGGACGGTTGTTGATGTTGCCAATCAGTTATTGGGCTTTTGGAGACAAGGACATGAGGCGAAGGTTCTAAATGCCATTAAAGGTATCAAGTGGAACGAAGGTAATAAAACAACAGCTCATTTATCTCCTTATATGGCAAGCCTATTAGGTGATGATGGTGGCTTTTATACGGTTGCTGGTAGTCGCACCAAATGGGAAAAATTTGGCGATTATGCTACGGAAATACTAGGAACTATACTAGGCACTTCAAAGCCTCCAGTCAATGTTACCAATGTTCCAGCGAAACCTGATTATCTACCTTATGTATTTGCTGGTGCTTTGGCTCTCTTGGGTCTAGGTGTTTTTTGGTTTTTAATTAAAGATGTAAAATAGGCATGGTAAGACATAGTTTAGCTACTCAATACCTAGATGGTGAAAAGTCAGATAAAACCACTACTGATAATAGTGGTGCTGGTACTACAGATGAAAGAACCATACTAGATAAGGTCGGTGACTTTCTCTCTAAGGTCATTGGTGCTAATTCTGGTTCTAGCGTTGTGGTCAATTCTCCATCATCTGGGCCGTCGAATAATACGCCTATTTGGGTCGGATTGCTATTTGTTACCCTGCTTGTTGGTTTAGGGTTGCTCATTAGAAATAAAGTAATATGAAGTCTGATTATTGGTTTTTCGCAATTATTGCGCTTGCGCTTGCTTGGATTTTTTGGGGTGATAAATTGATGGCTGCTCTTAAAAAAGATAAGCCAAACCCTCCTAATAATCCTCAAAAGATGCGTTTTACTCGCAATCGTGTACGTCCTTACAAATCACGTCCTCAATGGTCGTTTTTGTATAATAATTAATCTGTGAATAATAGTAATTATTACTGGTTTTTGATTGCCCTTTTAGTGGCTTTATTTGGCTTGGTGTTTTATGTCTTGGTCAATAGGCAGACAATATCTATTGTGCGTCCTACAGGAGATGGTACCAGACCCAATTTTGATCCTAGCCTCTGGGGTCAAAAGCTGTTAAATGCAATGGATGGTGTTAATATAGATGATAAGTTAGAGACTGTATTAACTCAATTGCTGTCCTTTACCGATGATGAGATAATACTAGTCTATAATTATTGGGAGAAAAGCATCAAGGGTACTAAAACATCTTATGGTTGGATGCCTGGCGTTAGAGATCGTTGGGGCAGTCTAGGTACTAGTATTAATGAGGAAAGTTGTGGTGTGTTGCTGGATTGTGATACGGTAAATCGTGTCAATGATAGATTTTCAAAGTTGAACTTAAAATAATTTTTATATGGAAAAGGGTGTAACTACCAAAGGTAAAATCAATTTTACCTCCGTTTTCGTTCAGGTCAGCATTACAGTTGCAGGCATTCTTTTAGCAAACTTGCTATGGGACATGTGGAAGCAAAAAAAAAGCTAGACTGTGGATGTACTAAGTGATGTGCTGGATGTGCTTACGGGTGAAAAATCACCTACGATCAGCGTTAGTCCAGGTACAATATTTTTAACTGGATTCGTGCTGTGGCTTGTGGTGTTTTCATCGGTCTTGGCAGCCGTTTATTTTCTTAGAAAGAAAAACTAATTATGCTAAAACCTTTACAGAAAATCGAACACTTGTTTATTGCTGTTTTTGGCACCTGGCAAGCATCAGGTTTATTTGAAATGCTAGAGCCTTATGAAGATGTGATTTCGGCACTTTTGGCGACTCTAGTAATTAATTTTTTACTCTATGGCCTAGAATGGGTCAAGAAAAAAAGACAGGATTTAAATGAAGATAGTAAGTTCAGTAAGACAACGCTTGAGTCAGGACAAGATCAAATCTTGGGGTCATCGGCTTATAAGCGTTCAGAAGACCAAAAATGACCATGAATATGAAATTGAATTAGCTGATGGTATTGTTTCAGCTAAGGTTGATATTCTGGTTGGTGAGCAAAAAGTAGCCACATTTAGCTATCCTAAAGAAGATCATTTCTTCATTTCTGGGCTTAATGATTTTGTCTTAGAAACTTTGTCATTTGTCTTAGATTCTGTTGTAATTGGACCTGGTGCTGGAGAAGATCACCAACATGGTAAAGCAAAGTATCTAATTGCTAGTGATACTTTATTCGCTGCTGATAACCTTACTTATAGCTTGGCTGGTAAGGCTTATAGCGATAGTCTTGGCGAAGTAGTAAAAATCAAAGTTTACGACGCTCAAAAACGCTTGATTTCGGTTAGGTTAGAGCCAAAGCAAAAAGTCACTAAAGCGGTTAATACTATTTCTGGCAAATACTGGGTCATTGATGATAAGTTTGTTGATGATTTCAATAGTTGCTGTGAAGGATGCAAAGGGCAAGAGGAAAAGTGTGATGATGCCAAAGTAAGTGTAAGTAAGTCCACTAAGTCTTCAAGTCGAAAAAACAAAGGTGCTGCGGTTAAAGTGAGTAGGGTGGATGATGAGTGTACACCATGTCAAGAAGCAGCCATTAAAAGGCTTGCGAAGGAAAAGGGCATTAGTTATGAAGTAGCTAAAAAGCTGTTTTTTAGTAATAAAAAATAATCTGTCATGCCTGTAAAAAAGCGAAAAGTAACAAAGAGAATTATCGCTAATCTTTTTTTACGTGAAGCTCCAAAGGGAACCAGTAGAAGATTTAAGCGAAAATCTAAGACTAAATAATGATTAGATTTCCCAAGAAATTATTTGACACTACTCCAAAAGAAGGCGGTCGTGTAGATGCTGCTTGGAGGGGTGAAATGCTTGATCTTGTCTACAAACAAGATATAAAGGCGCATTTGCAAAGGTTATAAGAGAAACTATAAAGTTGGTAAAATGAGCGACAGACAAACTAGGCGTAATTGTGCGAGCAAGTGTAGGGCTAGGTATCCTTTCTTTTCTAATTGGCGAAAATTTAGGGAGGATTGTCTTCAGTATTGCGCTATCGTCAATCCAGCAACAGAGATTTTACCAGCAGACTTTCCTGATCCTGATCTAGTTGGTGGCGCACCTGTTCCTATTGTCTTGCCTGGTCAAATTGACGAGGTTATTGATGGTGTGTTGAATGGTAATGACAATCCTAATAATGACAATGGAAACAATGACGGAAACAATAACAATGGAAACAATGACGACGGAGCCATAAGCCCTTTAGTGCTGGTTGGTGCCGTCTTTTTTCTTTTGCTATTCATTGTTTTAATTTATTTGGTTGTAAAAAAATAAAATATGTTTGGGTTTTTCCCTTCAGGTAATACATATGGTTACGGTACTAGTAATCCTCCAAGTGGCAACAATACTGCAATTGGTGCAGGGTCTGGCGCAAGTGCCTTAGATGATAAGTCCATCATTCCAGATGGCTATACTAAGTTGTGTGATACATTAGAGCTTGCTATTCCTATTGATGGCAGTTGGGAAGGTGATATTATTAGTGATTGTAGCTTAGATGATTGCTGTAATAATGTGCAGTACAATATTTTAAGCAATGTGAGTAATGGCACATTAGAAGTTGTTGAAGGTAATTTGGTTTATACACCTAATGCTGGGTTTATCGGGCAAGATTGTGCTATTATCCTTATTGAATGTGACATTGCTGCTTACAATACTTATAGATTTGTATGTTGGGAGGTTGGAAGATGTGATGGATGTGATGACCTATACATTGATGTAGCAGGAAATGAGACAATTACAGGGCAATTAGATTGCAATCCTTTTGGTGATTGTTGTAATGGAATGGTGACTTACTCACTTTCTCCTGATCCAACACACAGCGAAGGAACAACAGCCACATGTAATAGCGCACTAGACAATAATGAGCCAAGTAATGAAAGTGTTGATGGTATTATTGTCAATAGTGATGGTTCATACAGTATTACACCACCAGATAAGTTCTTAGGTGAACTCTGTTTTCCTGTCTATGTCCATTGTGGGAAATCTAAATGCTATTTCAATATTTGCCTAACTGTAGGTAATTGCTGTGGAGATCAGACATATACAATTACAGCTGATCCTGGAGCCAAAGCCGCTCCAATTAGTGAAGAGCCACCACCAACATGTACATGGGATTGTTGTCATGATCCAGTCTATACCGTTGGTGCAGACCCAACACAAGGGACAGTTACCATCAATGAGGATGGTAGCTGGGATTATAATCCTGATGACTGCGCTTGGGGTGGTGATAGCTTTACAATCGTTACTACATGCTATTCTGGTAAGCAATGCTATTCCGTTATCAATATCGAAATGAATCATTGCTGTGAAGATTATCTGTTGATGTATACTCCAGAAGATTGTTCTGGTGTGTTTACTCATCAACTTGATTGTAATGGTACCGATTGTTGTAAGCCTGTTTATAGATTAGAACAAATTCCTGTTGAATACCAAGCTTATATTAGTATCAATGATACGGGCTTAATCGAATTCAATTTCCCTAGTGATTTTGTTGGTGAGTTCTGTTTCTACTATGTCGCACAATGCACAGAGAAGCCATTGTGTTGCTACGGAGAAATCTGTATTACAGTAGGTGATGTTGTTCCAGAATGTCCTGATGGTTCTATTTTGGTGGCTGGTGAATGTATCCAGACATGCACAGATGATGCAGATTGTCCTGATGGCTATACCTGCATCAATGGTCTCTGCCTTCCAATCTGTACCGATGATGCAGATTGTCCAGAGGGTTGGGTTTGCATTGGTGGTATTTGCTTTCCTCCATGTTCAGAGGATGGTGAATGTCCTCCTGGTTTTGTCTGTGTTGGTGGGTATTGCTTACCAGAATGCCTAGATGGTATCTGTCCTGAAGGTTTCATTTGTGTCGATGGTATTTGTCTTCCAATCTGTTCAGATACTAGTGAATGCCCTCCTGGTTGGTTATGTGTGAATGGAATTTGCCTCCCTCCTTGCTCTGAGGGTTGTCCAGAGGGTTGGATTTGTATTGGTGGGTATTGCTACCCACCGTGCGGCCCTGATGGGAGTTGTCCTCCTGGATTTTATTGTAATGAGGATTACGGGGCTTGCTTTCCTGAATGTCCAGATGGTGGTTCAGGTGGTACAGGGAATGAAGATTGTACATTCTCTTTTGTCGATCCAACCGTACCTAGACTGCTGGGTTTGGCACAAAATAGCTGTTATTCTGAAAGTGGATCGTTTCCAGGAGGTCAGGTCACGGCTATTGTCGTGGATGGTAGTACATACGGAATAGCAACACCCGTTAATATGTTCTCGCAAGCTCCTACAGGTGCGCCTGGAGAATGTTATCTTCAGATAAATCCTAACTTCGAGGCTGAATTATTGACAGCCATTAATACAGTATTAGGATTGTTGTCATTACCTGCTGTTACCGCTGTTAATGCGACCTTCGGCAATTTCTGGCCAAGTGCTGGAGCTTTTTCACGGTTCGAGTTACAGGGCTTAGATGTGGTTGGTATTGACGGATTTTCTATTGATGAAATTATTGCTGATTACATTACTAATGTCGGAGGTAATACAGTCCCTTTTGATTCTGTTGCGCTTGCTTGGTTAAGTAAGTCCAATTGTCCAGAAGATGGAAAAGATCAAGGAAAAAACAATGACGTTGACTTGACTCCAAACTCTGGAGCTGAACCCGAAACACAAATCAAATCTCAATCGAAAAAATGAACGACGACAACAACAATCCAATAGATAATGATAATGGGACAGGTGATCAAGTTAACGCTTGCGAATGTCCTCCTGGATTCGAGCAAGTTGGCAAAGATTGTGTTCCCGATGATAGTTGCTGTCCTCCTGGATTCGAGCAAGTTGGCAAAGATTGTGTTCCTATTGGCGGCCCTACAGGTTGTTCTGATGGTTATGAGTTGGTCGATGGTGAATGTGTACTTAGTGAATGTGTTCCTGGAGAAAATGCCCTTTCTTGGGAATGGGTGCCTGGTGAGCAAGGAAGTGAAACAGCAGCACCATTAGGTATATTTATGGGACAATCAGCAATAGGAGGGAACACGAGTAATGCACTAGAGCAATTTTGCGTTCATGAATTCTCTTTTGTTCCGCTTGATGGTGGATCAGGTTATGCTGGTAGTGGTACCTGGTATGTTAGTAATAGTCCTGCTGATGCATGGGCTACTGTTGGGACTGGTAATACTCTAGTTATTAATCAGAGTGTAGGCAGTCTAATTGAACTAGCTCCTACATTCCGTGTGAAATTCGTTTCTAGTGATGGCAGAACAGTCATATATCAAGTGTACTTGGACACGGCAAACTATACCATCTTAGATTGTGATGATAGTTATCTAGGTTATGTGGTTTCTAGTAGTGGATTGTATGACGGTGGAACTAGAGGCCATTGGCTCTTGAATCTTAATAGTACTAGTCACAATTTCGTTGATGCGAATTTCAGTTGTGAAAGTGAAGATGATGAAACCATAGGTGTTACTACAAGTGAACTGATTGATAGCAACACGATTAAGGTCACAATTGATGGTTGTGGTGTGCTTGATTGTACTATTGATGTTACTTGTATTGCTGATGGCAGCACACTTACGCTAGACGTGCCTCTTTTCGAGGTGCCGTTAGACAGATGTGAAACATGTGATGATACCGTAGAACCTTGCGGTGTGCCATGTGAGCCTAGCACTTTCGAGGTGCCTATTATTAGGCAGCCTTACGGAGCTGGAACAGATTCTTATATCTTAATGGTTGACTTGGCGGCAATACCTGAAAAGTTATGGTGTCTAAACAATATTGGTTGGGCAACTGGAGTTAATGCAGACGGAAACAATGATTTAACGCTCCAACCAGTACCGACTGCTCCCAATAATTGGCTGTGGTCTAATGCGATTGACGCAGGCTTAGGCGGTTGCGCTTATTTCAAGGCTGATTGTGGCTGTGATACGGTGCAAGGGGAATTGTGCTGGGATGAGTGTGATTACATGATTATTTCTTCTGTTACTGATAATGGTGATGGTAGCTGTACTATTTCAGTTGTGATTAGTAATAGTACGCTTACGGTTGATTCTTATCAATGGACTTTGGGCGAAGGTCTAACGCTTGTTAGTGGTGAATTAGACAGTAATACAGTTACTGTTTCAGGTAATGGTGATGCTACAATTACGGTTACGGTCGATGGTTGTGATCCTGTAGAAATGAATTTCGGGCTTGACAAATGCAAGGAAGAGGCTCCATGTGATGGCAATTTCAAGCTAGTTGAAAATTATATCGACATAAATAGTACTAGAATTAGTGAATTAACAGTCAATAACATGGCTGTTACATCATTCGTGCTAAATGGCAATGAGTTAGTAACCAATCCTATGTACCTAGTGCATAACTTGATCAATATTGGTGGTAGTCCTTATGTCTCTTCAATGTCTGATGTGCTGACTCATATACTTGCTAATACTGACATGTTAGATTATGCAACAGCTATTCCTGGTGTTCCTGTATCTACTACAGGAAATACTGAAGAAAAACAAACCTTTCGGTTTTGGTTGCCTGCTTGTTGGGAGTTCTCTATAGTGGTTTCCAGTAACAGGATTATTGATGGAGTAAATCAGCTTGTACCAACCTATAAATGGGAGGATCTATTATACTATGAAAATAGAAATGTGAATAGTGGTGCGGTTAATTGGGTTGAAGGTGGGGCTTTTGGCACTAGTTATTTTCCCGAAGTAGATGGAAGCAGCCAAGTAATAGACACCAAAACATTATACTGTATCCCTAATAATGGCAGTAATTGTGGCTTGAGTATTAATAATGCAATGTCTGGTGATGATTGTTTTGTAGACGAGTGGGTAAGTATAGTATGCAATGATACGACAGAAATAATCACACAGTTTCAAGTCGATGTAATATTAATCCTTAACGGCGCACAATATATACCTACTGGAACTACCTACACCGCTAGTATTGGTAATTATGACCCTAATACTAATATTTGGGAGGGTTCGCTTGCGCCTGGTCAATGCGTTAATATTCGTGTGCGTTTGGGTGTACCAGTTTACATTCCTGGCTGTCAAGAAGGTGCCGTAACCGTCGGGCATGTCAGTAATATAAATTCAATCATATGTTAGGCGTTAGGGCTTTATTTATTCGCAATTTAAGTGATAGAAAAAAATGGCAAGAGTCTCCTGAAATGATAGCTTATAGGAATGTGTGGAATGTCATTAAGGAAACTAGAAAAGTTGATTCCTTTTCAAAGTTCCCCAAAAAAACAAAGGAAAGATTTCAGCTCGCTAAAGCTATTATTAAACAGTTTAATGAAAATTCTAAAGTGTGGGCTTGTGGTTCAAGGGTTACAGGTTCTTATGTTGATGTGCGTACCCCTAGATATATAAGGTATGTTAGGCAGAGATTCAAAAGTAGAAAGCAAGTTAGTGACTATGATATTTATACTGATGTGCTTTTAAGTCAAGATGTAGTTGATGAATTGAAAAAGCACGGTATAGATTTCCGTGCAGATGCACACAATCATAAAAGAATTTTAATCCCATAATCTATTTATACACAATATGAAAAAGTATTTATTTCTTATCTTTTCCTTTTTTGCCTTGTCAATTGGTATGGCAAATGCCCAAAGTGGCAGTAACTTTTCCTTAGATGATTCTGAGGTGATCGCTTGCAAGTGTGACAGTCTAGGGGTGGTCTACATCATTCATTACGAAACCGACCCTAAGACAGGGGAAGGCACAGTACTATATGAGGATACTAGTACGGGAAATATTACAGATGAACTGCCCAAAGGTGTTAATCTGTACGCATGTCCATCATACGAAGCACCAGCCGACACCATACAAAGCGGCTTTCATAGCTACTTAATAGAAGGTGCAAATTTTACAATTCCTGCTAATGTTTTGTCTTATTCTATTACTACAATAAAGGGTATGGTGTCAGTGAAAAGTCCTAGTAGCCCACAGCACCAACTACCTGTAACTGCAACCATTGCAAATGCAGATCCTAGAAATGGATATAGGCACTTTTACGACACGCCACAAACAACGGAGGTGTTTGCATTGCAAGGCTGTGCATTGATCACATTTACAACCTATTAACTTTTTGTATTGAAATTTAAGTTTCTCATATCAATATTATTAGGTGTTCTGTGCTGCCAATATCTCCAGGCACAATCATTAACATTCTATTGCGGCATTCCAACAACGGAGCCGCAAGAGCAATGCATCAATATTGCTTGGACTGCCAACAATGCCAACGTTTCTACTAGTGGAAACAACGCTACTAAGATCAATAATACAGGCAATTGGAATAGTGGAGCTTACGACAATAGTAATGCCTTAGCTAATCCAGGTGATAGTTTTAGTTGGTCTGTTAGTGCGATTAGGCAAGTAGTGGGATTAGCTTACAATCCTACTGGTTCCACTAGCTGGAATAATGCAGACTTTGCCGTTTATTCTTACGCTAATACAGGTGTAAGAGCTTACGAAAATACGTGGGCGGCTCCTTACACTAGTGGCGTAAATCTAACTAGTGGGCAAAGGCTAAGATTGCTTATTAATACTAGTAATCAGATTGAGTTCCAGATCGAGACAACAGCAGGAACAGGCACCTATACCACATTCTACACTAGCACCAATACGGTAACGGCTCCATTATTTCCCTATGCAACTTTTGGGAATAACGGAGCTGATTCAAATGACGCTCAAAAATGTACCAACACTAGTAATAACTCAAAATTATCTACTAGTAGAAACTTAACTAATAGAGCATTTTTGAGACAAAATGAATCAGAAGAAATACTAAAATTTTACGCTTATCACAACCAGTTAATGATTGATGATAAGCGTAAAATTAATGAGGTATTTTTTTGGTTGGATTTGCCTAAAAAAGAATTGAAAAATTTTCCATTAGAGGAACTAAATATCTTCTTAATTTCTGTAGGACAAACGCCAGGAAAAAACCTAAACCAAGCCACTAACCAGATCATACAATTAATGTTGATGCAAGATGAATAACTTACCTCCTGGATTTACCTGTAATGATCAAGGACAGACGGTTCCTTGTATCGAAATTTGTGCAAAGGAGCCACAGCAAAAAGACGCTGGAGCAATCATAGATACTATTATCGAAGGTAGTAAGTATGATATTCCTGTAGGAGTACAGCAATATAGTTTTACTGTC
This sequence comes from Chitinophagales bacterium, assembly GCA_020630635.1. Lineage (GTDB taxonomy): Bacteria > Bacteroidota > Bacteroidia > Chitinophagales > UBA2359 > JAHDBB01. Next base: position 37,417 of record JAHDBB010000001.1, on the reverse strand, counting down.
TTGTCTGGGGTTGTTATGTGGAAAAGCAAGGACAGCAGTCAGTTCATAGGGTTACTTAAAGGCTTTTCGCATTCATGGCAAGACAACAGGAATGACAGTTCTAGGTATTATGTAACCAGTAAGATAAGCGAACTAGATGCAACAAATGGGGCTGTGTTCGTGCATCACTACACACCATAAAACAAGCCATGACCAATAACAATAGTAGTTCAGTAGCAATTATATTTACATCATTCCTAGCTCTTGCCTTTATCGGCATTGCTACGGCTTGGTTATTTAGTGGTAAGACCTTCAAAGAATTTCTTTTGGGCAGCAATACGCCAGGCGTTCCAGAAACTCCTGATCTACCTACACCCAATAATACACCTGGACAAACACCAACGCCACCAGCAACGCCACCAGCTCCTCCAGCTAATATTGACAATCTGGTACCTACTTGGTGTACGCCTAGTCATGCCAACTCATTCCAGAATCAGAAAAATTTTAAGTCTTCTGAATTTAAGGATATGTCTGGCAAGCTGCCACCAAAGGCATTGCGTGGCAATCTCAATTTATTAATGGCTCAAATGCAGAAGATTAGAACAGGTGTAAATCAAGCTTTTCCAGGGCCAGTTTACACTTTGCCTTTAAGGATCGAAACAGGCTATTTGAGTTATGAAAATTACGAGCTGGAGGGAGGCGAAAGGAATCATACATGTGGTGGAGCTTGTACCTTCTATAGTGACACTATTACGCCACTTGAATTATACCAAGTGGTAAAAGAAATGCAGTTACGTGGCGAAGTGATTGCTGGAGGGATTGGCTATAATTCTACAGTCGTATATTATGATGTATTTCAGAGTCGAAATGTGATGATATGAAAAGCTCCGACATTATTATTATATTGACCACCTTTTTCCTGTCCTTGATTCTCTTGGCTGTATTGGTATTGCTTAAAAATAGTCAAGTAATTAACCAGGAAAATGAGTATAATGAGACAGATACACCTGATCCAAGTACACCACCGATTCCTAACCCTACTCCAAGTCCTACACCAATAGGAAGTGACAATGTTCCTGATTTCTGTCCATTGAACTACGCACCAGATGCATTTACAAAGAATTTCAAGCTATCAGAATTTAATTCTAAGGGAACTGCACCACCTACCTCTATTCGTGGCAATATACAGCAACTAATGAATGAGTTACAGATTATACGGGATACAATAGGCGTTCCTATAATCGTTAATTCTGGTTATCGTACCCCTATGCACAATGAAAATGCAGGAGGTGCCAAGCAAAGCCGCCACATGTGCGGACAAGCGGCCGATATAAAAGCGAAGGGATTGAGCCTAGATGATTTGTGGGCTACGATAAACAGATTAATTAAAAGCGGAAAAATCAAAGACGGTGGATTGAGCAAGTATAATACCTTTATCCATTATGATATTGGTCCAGTAAGACGTTGGTAGCAATGAAATTCAATTATATTTATGTTTACTTTTTGTTGTCCATTTCGCTTCTTTTTCTCTTCCTGATCGAGAACAAAAGGAGGTCAAAACCCCTTAACCCTACCCTACCCCCAATCATACCCAACCTTCCAGAATCAACAGAAACTGCTTGTGAATCTTACTTAGGTCGATTTGGCTTAAAACGTGGCTGGAGAAATAACAATGTTGGAAATATTAAGATAGAAGCGGCCAATGATTGGCTGGGCAAAGTTCCTGAAAGTAATAATACTGATGGCACCTTTGAGCAATTTATTTGCCTCGCTTATGGCACTAGGGCAATGATAAAAACATTGAACACCTATTATTACAAGCACAACCTGAAAAACTTAAACGGATTGATTAAACGTTGGTCTGCTACGGATCAGGAAGCCTATATTAATTATGTGTCTAGGAAAACAGGTATTGGAAGGAATGATTTTTTTGATTTCAATTATGCTAATTTATCCAGGATAGGAATAGCTATTTCTGAAATGGAAAATGGGAAAAATAATGGTATTTCTTTGCAGCAATTTAATGATGGATGGAAATTGATTTAAATTCCTTACGCTTAGTAAAAAAAAATAATGGAACGGACCAGCTCACCAGGAGAAAAAATGTAAAACATTGAAAATCAACAATAAAATAAAAACCAAAAAAAAACTGAGTATCAAATAATAAAAATAAAAGATACATAAAACAAAAAAAAGGCATCTAGGAAAACCCCCAGATGCCTTTTCTCATTTTAAGCCAATAAATCTATTCCCTCAATAATTCTGCTGACTGTTCAGAAGTTCGCAGCATATCGAACAGCAATTGCAGCCGTACCAACTCATGTATTAATTCTTCATCAATGCCACCCCTCACAATGGCTTCTAGTGCATCCTTTTGGAGCAATGCATTTGATAATGTCTTTGCGTCCATAGTCTCAAACAATAGGAAAGTGTTGGTTTCAAAGTCTTTCTTTAATTGATCATAGCTCAAAGGTGCTAATCGTTCAATCAAGTAACTGTCTTTCCCTTTGCCTTCATTGTAAGTTACTACTAAGCTAGTGTCATTCGCTTTTAAATCATTTTGTTTCAACATGGTACTCATAAAATGGAGAAAGCCGCCCCCACGATGCGACACCCAGACACAGACTGGACAAAGTGAGAAACGACTTCCATGTTAATAAATTTACAGATTTGGCACAAAGATATACCAATTCCGCAAAAATATTCTGTGTTTGTTTTGTCGCTCTAAAATTAGTAAAAAATAACTGTAGAAATAAAAATAGCCGGAATTTTCTATAAATATTTTATAAGATTGTAAATAAAATTATAAATAAACTTGCAATTAAAATTACAATAGTTTATTTTTGAGCTGCACTCAACATTATTTCATTTGCATACTGTTTACTCCTCTTGTATGAATCCGTAGTGAGTGCCTACGGATTTCTTTTCTCTAAAAAACACAAATCAACGCATTATGAACCTCATTCCAGAATTGGTTTATTTACCAATTGAGCAGGTAAATTTACCAGGCAAAAAGTTTATCACTAAAAGACAATTAAAAAGCCATTTAGAGGCTAATTATCCAATTATTAGAGGAACACAAGGTCAACCACTATACGGCATACCTCCCCCATCCAATACCAGCAATAAGAACAGCCACAACACCATTATCAACCACAATCATCATCCTAATACACCACTTTGGTTGATTAAGGTACTCATCATAAGTCTTTTAGCCAGCATAGCCTGTAATATAATAGGGCTGCTAATGCTCCTTTCAATATAGGCTTATGAGATCATTCAAGACCATCCACATTATACTAGCCATCAATGTCATCTCCTTAATCATCATTGCAGAAACACACGATCAATACACACCTGTCACCTATCTTTCTACAGTGATTTTGGGAGCCACATTAACAATAGCATTGGTGTCATTTATCATTCTCCCAATAGTCTCCTATCTCTTATACAAACTAAGTTCTGTACAATACTATATTACCAGGTACTTAGATTGGCTTTGGAGCTTCGAGCTGTTGGGCAATAGATCAAAACTCCAATTGTCAAGAAACAAACCAAATGAGACAAGAGGAATGAAAGTAATAGTGGAAAAAAACGGAAAAAGGCTTTTGGTATGTGAGCATTACGAAAAGTCCATTACAAGGATTAAGATTGGCGAAAACAAGGAATTGCCCGAAATAATGACACCACACGGATTTTTATTCGTTGCTGGAGTCATTGGAGCAGGCAAAACCAACAGCATCACAGAAATGATTGAAATGTTGAGAACGGATTTTTGGAACGCAAAACAAGTACGCACACGCCACGACCTTGAATTGTGTTGCAGACATTTTGCGAATACAGCACAAACTGCCCCAACATTCCAACCGATCTATTACAATGACACACGCTTAGAGGAAGCCTTAAAAAAAGTTGATGGGATTGAATTAGACTCCTATCAATTTAGAAAACTAAAAAGGCAAAGAAAGAAACAACCAGAGGAAACTATCAAGATAGAATTAGATACTAATACCAAGACTAAAGAAGTACTAACTGGAATTGATAGAAATTGGATACCATACAATGACGTAGCAAAAGAATTAGGATTAAAACCTGATTCCCTACGTAGGAAATTAGGAAGAATGACCTTCCTAAAAAAGAAGCTTTCCAAGTCAAATTTAATTGATTTGAACTTACTAAAAGAGGAGCAAGGCACCATGTATTTATTCGCAGAATTTGTACGTGACGAACTTTATCAACAGCCCTGCCCTACCCCGTAAAACCCTTGTCCGTACTTGGGCGGACAAGGGTTTTTAAAGGATGTATTAAAATTATTTAACCTGCAATACATTGTAAAAAATGAATCCACAGGACACAATTGCTTTTTTGAAGACAGAGTTGCAAGAGGCTGAATCTGAGACAGAGGAATATAGAAAACTATGGGTAAAAGAGAAGCTGGACAGACTTGAGCTACAGGAGGAGATATTGGAACTTAAAAAGCAAAATAAAAACCTACAAAGACATAATCTCAACTTGAGTATATTATTAAAAAACAGAGATTAAGTTATTTAAATAAATCTCTGTCCTTCTACACATTAATTTTAAAAATTAAAAATTAAAACAAAAATGAAATTTACCTTTGATATTTCAACCGAAGAAGCAAAGCAAGCAGCCGATTATTTAGATCGTCAAATTGATGACTTTTACGACTTAGCTAGTGACTTTCTTGATTCATTAGATATGCCAATAATCAACCTATTTGAGCGTCTAACGGGCATGGGAAGTACAGAAAAAGCACAGGAAGGATTAGATATTTTTTTGAAATTCTTTACAAGAGAAGATTACAAAATAAAGGAAATCTTGAAAGTAGAACAGCTTGAAAAGGAATACAATAACGCAACAATAGAAAGAGACAAATATCTACTTGAATTAAATGCGTTAAAGGAAGAACTCCAAAAAGTAAAAAAACAGAACGAGTTCAACAAAGAAGAACTTGACAGAGTAACCGCAGAGGCAAAGGCTGGAATTGAATTACGAGAAGGCACGATCAAAAGATACAAAGATCAAATAAGAGACCATATTTTAAGCGGTGATACATTGACTAAAAAAGTAGAAGAGCAAGGTAATATTATTGCTATGCTCAAAAAAGAAGGAATGACATTGGCAACTGATGGAATTAATCAAATAAAGCAGCTCCAAGAGGATTACAGAACCCTAGAAAACAATTTCAAGAAAATAGGCAAAGACTATAAGCAACTGGAGCAAATAAGCAACAAATACAAAGCAGAAGTAGGGACATTGAAAGACGAAAAGAGGCATTTGGAGGAAAGAATAAAGACCTTAGTAGAGGAGACAGAGGAAACACTATCTAATACAAAGGCACAAGCAGCAACAATTGACAATCTAAAAGGCATATTAAAGCTAACAGAGAGTCAAAGGGATGATTACAAACTAATGGTAGGCGAATATAGAGCCGAAAAAAACAATCTAACAGGCAAAATGTTAGCGTCCAGCAACACCTGTCAACAATTAGAAAAAGAAAAGAAACACCTAGAGGCAAGGCTCAAAGACAAAGAAGAAAGAATAAAAGAACTAGAGAACGACGTGTTACAATGTTTGCCACCCGCTCCTGATAGTTCCGATGTTGCTAATTGGTTCTCTGGCGACAATGATGATGGAACTGAATTTTCCAACGCTTGAAGGAATACACCAGAAAAGGCATTAACTCATATTTATGAGCATATAAACTTTTACTGGATTGTAGTTAACTTATTAATTCATACAGAAAAAATCAAATAATGAACAATTATAACACAGATAACCTAGTAAGGGAACATGGAGAAATAGCAGATATATTGCATAAAAAATACCATGTAGGAACACCAAATCAAGAAACATCCATCTACTTACTAAATCTTGCAGCTCAATTGCAAAAGAATCTAATCTTAGCTAGAGCCAACCAAGTATCTATTGATGACGGACATCCAAGCGCACTAGAGGCTATAGCGATAACATTAGGATATGAAAGAGATTTCATGACATCAATTTCACAGGCACTATTAGGAATATCAGAGAATGTTGGCAACACATTCACCAATACTACAGACACAGACCACTTACTCAAAAGGTTCGAGGTAGTCAACAGAGAATTACTTGATCTAAGAAATGAAGTAAACAAATTAAAGGAAGAGCGCAAAAATGAGTAAAGCCGACCTACCACAATACATCCAACAACTCGAGAAGGAATCTATAAAGCCATTCTATTTAATTGATGGCTTTACAGCACGAAGAATCCACTTTTACTATAAATTTTACGAATTAAAAAGAAACATGAAAGAACATACAAAAACATCACCAGCATGGTTTCAAGAAGAAATAAGAGCCATAAGAGAAGCATTGACAAATTTAGTCATGGAACTAAGTATAAATTCAGGATTTGATGAAATACTTTATTCTCTACTGGCAATTTTACGAACTCATTCAGAAAATAGCAAAATCGCTTTTTTCATCAGGATTGACAATAGAAGATGTGCCTTTCAGTTGATTGACTCTGACTTTATCAACATCTTAGAATATAAAGGACAAGTGTATTTATCCGACCTAAACAAACCCATATTTTACATTGATGAAGATGATGACATATTCATATGTCCAGAAGACTCAGGAGGAGTATCTTACCGTGACCAAATGGACTTACATTTTGAAGCACGAGAAAATAAAATCGAGTGGACTACTGGTCTTTTTGGTGAATACCTGAATAATTTAGAAGACTTTGAAATTTACTTGGTGGCTGTTGCATACAACCACTAAATAAACAAAGCTTGCAGGTGCTTATATTACACCTGCAAGCTTAAAAAATAAGAAGAGATGACTTTAAATAAAATAGCTGTATTAAGCTTACTTAGAAAGAAAAACTTACACGGACTAGGATTACATATAGAAGCCCCGAAATATGGCATTGAATTAAGTCTTGGAGGGATATACAATACCCTAAAGGCATTAGAAAAAGAAGGCTTAGTAACTCATCACACAAAGCCCAGTAAATCAACTAAGGGAGGAAACAAGACAAAGATGTATCAACTCACACTAAAAGGACACGCAATAATCAAAGGACTACACATCAGAATATTGAAACTAGCAGACATTGAGCAAGAAGAGAATAAAATGATAGTGCCGAGACAAAGTATTACTTACAGTTTTCCCTACAACCACCATAAAGAAAGACTGATAAATGACCAACAAGAACATAAAAATAGTTTCAAATTTACTGCAAACTACAAAGCTAATGGCAAAAACGAAATAATAGCAAAAGCAAAAAAACTAGGGCTTTCCATTACTCCTGGAGAATTTTCACCATATGGTTTCCATTGTGACGGATATAAATTTACCTCCTTTGGGAAAGGTAGTTTTATAGACAAATACTCGATAGCAAGAGAAATTACTCAAGAAGATTTCTTTAAAATGACTCACAAAGAAACCTGATTAATCTTGTCAGACGAATAAATAAAAGAAAGTAAAGCGAGCTTACTGTTCTAAGGCAACCAAATCACACCATAAACAACGGCAAAACCACCGCAAATATTGTATTTAAGAAAACATAAAGACGAAATCACATGCACTCCCATCACACAGCGAACCCCAAAAAAAAATCACAAAGAAACCTGATTAATCTTATCATCTGTTGGTCCGTTTTCAAACCATCCAATATAACGTTGAGTTGAACTAAAATCCTTGTGTTTCATCTGGCGTTGAAGGTCAAGCGGTCCAACACCTGCTTTCCACATCTCGTAAAGACCCGTATGTTTAAACATATACATCGTTTCATCTACAGACAAAGACAAATCTCTCCTGATCCGCTTCCACCTCCTTGTAAATCGCTTAGTATTAATTGGAACAGGCCCAGGCATTAAACCAGGATCACCTTTAGCCTGCACACCAAATACATACCAATTAACAGGACAGTCTTTAATGTGGTACGCCAAAAGAGGCGCAAGAAAATCAGGAATATTAATTGTTATGTGGTCTTTATTTTTGTGGTCAACTTGCCCTGCTGGTAATCTCAATTTCTGTTCAGACAAATAAATATGCTTAATTTTCAGCCTGGTCTTTTCTGTTTGTCTAAGACCTATAAATGTTAACGAGATAGGTAATATCATTTCTGGAGCCTGTTCCCTCACATACTCCATTATCTTTTTTTGAGCAATTTTACTATAAGGCTTCTTTGGACTTATACTTGGCTTTCGCTTTTTAATGAGTCCAAAAAGATTTTCTTTCATTAATCCACGCTCTACCAACTTATCAGAAACAATTGAAAGCACATTATGATAATTGTAGATTGTATTATCTGAAAGGCTCTTATCATCATATGTTTTTCTTTCCAATCTCAAATAATCCAGGTAAGCGACAATATCCGCTTTACTTAATTCAACAATTAAACACTCATCCTTTTGCTGATCCTTTAGCCAATTCAGAAATATATTGACATAGTTAGTATAGTTGCGAATAGTTGTTTTGCTTTTGTTATTTACAGCTACTTTCACAGCCATTTCATAAGCCTCACGAATAGTTTTACCTCTTTTTTCCAAACGTCCTTCCTTTGCCAATTCCAAGTTTTCTTCATTAGGCTCCAGTCCAGCCTTCAGACAATCGTTAATATCTTCAATCAGCTCTATGTATTTCTTTTCCCGTTCCGCTTCATCCTTAACATGGTTAAAGCCTGCTACACGCTGCCTTTTTCCCTTCCAATAATACTCCACTTGCCAACGCTTATTTTTTTTGAGTTTCGCTAGTTTTTTCATGGCTAGAAACATTTGTGAGTGACAGAAACATATTGAAATTAAATTGCTGCTGTGTCAGAAGGAATTGACACAGCAGCAAAATGGGAGGCTTGAAACGTAATGAGGCAGGTTGATTCACGCTTTGCGTGGTGGATCATACTGGATAATCATAGACACGAACTAAAAGTATAAACCTTTAAAAACCACATCTTTACAAAATTGATTTAATACCAATAGTTTGCTATTTTGACACACTTATCCCACTTTTGACACAGTTTGACACAGATATTAACAGCCTTTATTTATTAGCAAGCATCCCCTCAATTCTGTCCAAACGCTCAATAATTTCATCAAGCTTGCCATAATGATCAGTAAAGCCTTCCAGACCAAAATCAGACACATCAAAACCATGAGCCTTCATTTTTACAAGTATTTGTCTAAGTTTATCTTTTTTAAATGAAGTGACTAGGCTTTGACGACTTACACCATACTTAGATGCAAACTTCTCCTGACTCAACCCAGATTCCTTTTGTTTTTTCTGCAAAAGTTTACCATGATGTATTTTTTCTTGTAAATCTTTACTCATTGTTGTGTTTTTTTAGAGACGAATAAAAAATAACTTACAATAAAACTTGTAAGTTTATTTACAAAACATTACCTTTATAAAAAACTTACCAATTTTATTTACAAACTATAATACAAAATTAATAAAATGACTTCAAAATCCACAGTTTCAAACACAGCAAAGCTAATAAAAACACATGTTAGAGTACTGTTAACCAAATATAAAATCAAGTATGGTAAAAATGGCAGACAAAATTTAGACAATAGAATAAGACAGGAACTGTCTATATCTCTTCAATCTGTGCTTTATACACGCAGACATTTTAGCGTTGCTGAGATAGACAAATTACTGTCTATTATTAACGAAGAGCGGATTAAAAAGCTTGATTATGAGGATTTAGTAAACGAAGGCGAGCCAATCAATTCATAACTAGTAAATATACTTAATACGTCCACAAATCCTTTCTGTTACCCTTTTCAAGCTTTTTTTTTATGATTATTAATGAACAAGAAATTAAGGATGCATCATTAATTGATGATGTATTAGGGGAGTTCCTAACCTTGCACAAAAAAGGAAATAAGATAAAAGCCCTATGCCCTTTCCATGATGACAAAGACCCGTCGCTAGTATTATACACAGAATCAAACACTTATAAGTGTTATAGCTGCGGTGCTTCTGGTGACTCCATTAAATACCTTATGGAAAAAGAGGGAAAAAATTATAAGGAGTCCTTGGAATACCTAGCTCAAAAATACGGAATCCAACCCAAGTATAACAAAAAGAAAAACGGAGTTACAGACACTAAAAAGGAAGCTAATTCACTATACACATTAACCAATGCATATAGTGACAGGTGCAAAGATAAGCTACCAGATAGCGATTCTTATAAATACATGAACAAAAGAGGCTTTAGCGATGACACCCTAGATAAATGGCATATAGGGCATTCAGTAGACATCTCCAAAGAAATAGGCAAAGCATGGGAGAAAGAAACGGCAATACAAATAAGCCTAATCAAAGAAAAGGAGGACAAAATAAAACCCTACTTCCAACACAGGGTAATGTTTCCTATCCTCAACCATAGTGGCAAAGTGGCAGGATTTGGCGGCCGCACATTATCTAAGAATAAAAAAATACCCAAATACATCAATAGTAAAGAATCCTTGATCTACAAGAAGGATAGAATACTATATGGACTATACCAGAATAGGAAAGCCATTGCCAAGTCAAATGAATGTCTATTAGTCGAAGGCTATACGGACGTGATGGGACTAGACCAAATTGGCATTTCTAATGCTGTAGCGACTTGCGGAACGGCTCTAAGTGACCATCAATGTAAATTATTGAAAAGATATTGTGATACGGTTATCATCTGGAGGGATGACGACCCAGCAGGAGCCAAAGCAACGGAACGAGACATGAGGATATTGCTAAAACATGGATTCAATGTAAAAGTAGTTGAATTGGTTAATGGAAGTGACCCATGTGATTGGGCATTTGCTCCAGGAGTCGAAATAAAAAAATTCAATAGTATAGATGCTATTATTAGGAAGTGTGAGGAATTTACTTTTCAACTATCTCCAGTAGAAGCTGACAGAAAATTGACCGAAATCTGTTCTTATCTACAATGTATAGAATCTAGTACTAAGCAAGACTTGTACATTAACCATATTTCAAAACTGCTTAAAATTGACAAAAAAGGAATTGTTGGAAAGGTTACTGAAGAACAAGCCAAAGCAGTTTCTAAATATGATAAAGCAAAGCTATTCATCAGAGTTGCTAATAATTATTATAAACAAACATTGTCTTTCAATGCCAAGATGAATAGCAGCGAAACAGAATTGAAGAAATGGAACAAAGGCTTAATCATTGACGACTATGTAAAAAAGGGACTGCCAAGATTCCTTGATTTCATCCCCAAATATGACAACTTCGTAATTGCACCTGATTTTCAAAACCACCAAAAGGAAATCATTGTCAAGAAAGGAACAATAATTACAAAGAGCTACAACCTCATACAGCCATTAGAATGGAAACCAGGAAAAGGACAATTTCCAACAATTGAATATTTCCTAACCCACTTATTTGGTAACGAAAATAGCAACTGGAACAAACCACAACTAGGAGACCCATTAACCATGATCCAGGATTGCTTTAAGATAAAGCTAAAATACCCAACCAATTTCTTGCCTGTACCTTGTCTAGTGAGCAAGGAACAAGGAACTGGTAAAAGTACCTTTCTGCATTTTGTCAAGGATGTCTTTGGTGGCAATGCCTGTGTCATTGGCAATGAGCATCTTGAAAGTGATTTCAACGGCACTTATGCGACAAAGCTAGTTATATGTATAGATGAAGCATATCTAAAACTAGACAAAAAGAGCCAAAAGGAACGCCTAAAAAGAATGGTTACAGATGACTCTATATTTCTGAATATGAAGGGCATAGAAAGGGAAAGGCTGCACTTTTTCGCTTGGATTCTATTCGCATCTAATGACGAATTGGATTTTATGAAAATAGACCCAACGGATACAAGATTTTGGATTATCAAAGTAAAAAAAGCAGAAAAGGAAATTCCTGATTTTAGGCAAAAATTACAAAAGGAAATTCCTGCCTTTCTCCATTGGTGCTTCAATTCCCCTATTTTCCATTCAAAAGAAACACGCTTTTGGTTCCGTAAAGACTATATCATTACGGATCAGATGAAAAAAATCACACAATTTACGCTAGATAGAACATCAAAAACAATCACAAACTATATTACTAATATATTCCTAGAATACAATATTGATAACTTCTACATCCCACTAAAGCAGCTTACGGAGGAAATCAATGAAGGGAGTCAAATGAGAAGATTAGACAATGTAGGCGTTAAAAACTGGCTCTACAAAAACCTTTTATTGAAAGCTGGTAAGGTGCGTCGTTGTAAATGGCCAATAGGATGGAAGAGTAATTATTATTTAGAAAAAGACCAGTACAAAAAAGAGTTCAATACAGATGACATTGAATTTAAGGAGGCAGTAGGCAGAGGAATACACTTTAAAAGTGAGGACTGGAAAGAATATTTCTAAACATAAAAAGAAACACTAATGGAAGAAATTCTAAAAAAAATCAAAACAAACAATCATCTCTACGATAGGGCTTATAATACTTATGAGCTAATGAAAACAGCCAAAGTTGACACCCTTGATGATGACCGTTCCCATCATGTAGAGATAGAGGTAAATATCAAACATAAGAAGGAAAAGAAAGTCCTTCATCATGTTAAGTTTTGCCATCGAACAGATGACTCCATTAAAAATTTCAATAGATATGTTGATTCCAACCTAGATCAGATTGAAACTTACTTAATGCAATTAAGTGACGAAAGTGCGAGTCTAAACAAAGAATTAGAGGAGCTAAGAAAAGTAAATAACCAATAAAACATTATCATTATCATGAACGAATCAAAACCACCGTATTACAGCCATCTTATAATAGCGACAGACGAAACATTTTTAAAGCCTAAAAAACGAACAACCATGCAAGATAAAAAACTAAAAGCATTACAAATCATGGAAATGATTTCAATCAAAGAATCTGGATTGAAGTTACTCCAGGAGAACAATATCGGACTCATACAAAAGCAAAATCAAACTGTGTGGATACTAGCTAAAGGAGCTATTATCCAAATACCTTTTAACTCTCAAAATGCTGTCACCTGGAACAACAATGAAATGACAATTAATGTCCTTGAAAAAGGAAAACAAAGCACAGTTCCGCAGTCAAAACAAATTTTATTTTGTGACGACAAAGATTCCATCAACTACGGTACCATCATGTGCAAGCCAAAACACCAGCTATTAAGAAGAAAGATGAATGGATCAGAATATTTGGTTTTTGACATGGAATAAATTTGGTTTTTGACATGTAATAACATATTAAACAAAACCAAAATTCAAAATTTTACTAAAAAAGGCAGCAAGAAACCACTTGCTGCCTTTTTTTATGCCCCAAAACAGCCAAAAAAATAGCCAAAAGGCATTCCCTTTTTAAAAAAACGCTTATTTCAATGTTTTGTGTGTCCTATTTTTTTTGTTACAATGTTACTTTTGTTAATAAACAATATAAATAGATAATAGACAATGAGAAATATAGGTAATTAAATTTAATGTAAGTAACAAGTTTAACAGTTGTAACAAAATTGTCTTATTGGGATTTGTTTTAATGTTTGTGCGATTTGCTTGAAAATATAAAATGTAACGTTACATATTGAAATTGTTACAACAAAATGTAACAGGATAACCTTTTGATATTCAGTTAGTTATTCCCTAAAGTTAACATTTTAACAAAAGTAACACCAAAAAAGAAGTTGCTGAAAAAACAAAAAAAAAACTTCCCTTTTTTACCCTCCTTTATAAAAATCTTATTAAATTAGTGCCAACAAATTTAGAAACTGTAATTTTATGGGATTGGTGTATCTTTATGCCAACTCTATAAAGTTATTATTAACATGGAAGTCGTTTCTCACTTTGTCCGTTGTTTCTACGGGTGTTGCATTGTGGGGGCGGCTTTCTCCATTTAGAGAACCATGTCAATCACAAACATTAATGAGGCTAAAAACACTAGCCCAACCACAAGAGCGGATCAAAGCGATCCAACACAGCCTGATTATTTGCTTAGGCATCTTACACAAATGAGTTATGAAGATTTAAAGCATGAATTTGGCTGCCGTTTAGATGATCTTTTTACGAATCTTAATAGTAAAGTCTTAGCACGTGTGTTGCTTAGTCAGGATGTGAGGAAACTATTGAATAGTAAAGGTGTTGAAGATGATTATTTAAAAGATTTGGTCTATTTGCAATTGCTGTATGATCTGCTTTCTACTGCGGACTATTCCGCCAAAAATTTGAAGGGATAAGCATAAAAAAAACGGTGCTAGGAATTAACCTAGCCCCGTTTTTTCATTGGGATATATTGGTTTAGTTACCAACCATTCCAATAATGTCTTTTTTGATTTGTTCCAGTAGCTCAGTATCATATCCGTCGTACCAACGGCTACCTACTTGTTTTTTAGCTTCAGCATAAATGTCAACTCGTTTCCGCTGCTTAGACATTTTTATAATTACTCTTACTTCGTAGTTATCAATCTTTTTGCCTTGTGATACCCAGTCTTTTCTCCATTTGGTTCTAATGTATCCGCTCTCCTTGCTAATCATGTCAAAGTCGAATTTCCTAGTAAGTATTGATGTGATGTCATCCCAAGCCAAGTCATAGCCAACATTGTCACTAATAATTACAGAGGAATGTCCAATGTCGTCTCCTTTGTTGTATGCCCATCCAACAGCTCTAGGAGGAAAACAGCCTATAACCATTACAAATAGAAGTCCTAAACAAGAAATAGATAATGTGTTTTTCATAAGTGTGTTTTTTTAGAGTGATGTCACAAATATAATCATTTGTTCTCTATTTCTTCACTTTGAATGTCTTCTGTTTTCAATGATTTGCTGGTTTTGCTACTTAGTTTCTTAATGAAAAATTGACCTTTCCTTTTAATGCCTCCTTTTGCTTGTATTATGTAGTCATGGTCTTTGCCTTCCTTTGCTTTCCACCATTCCGTTTTAACAACATATTCCGCTACATCTTCTATTTCCCATTCTTTGGGATAGAAGTAGCCTTTAATTTCCCATTCTTCAATTAGCCAATGATTCCTAACCCATGTTCCTTTCTGATACCATGTTTTTAAATGGAAATTAGTGTAACAACACTTCATATCACCTCCAGTAGTCTGGTTTCTTTCCTTATTGAAACTTGTAATCTTTTTTACAAGAAAATTGACAGCCATTTTCAATGGTTTGCGCCTATCTGTACGCTCCTCTTATTGTTAGATATACAAATATAGCTTATTTTCGGTTCAAATGTGCTGAAAATGGAAAAACGGTATTACGGTCAATCTCTGAAACTATTGGTGTTAAATGCCATTCGTGATGGTAGATCAACCGTTAAAGAGGTTCTTGCTGATTTGCTTGATGAAATGGATGAAGAACCAAGTAAAACAGCAAGAGAAAACCTTTTAATACGAGTGCGTTTGGCACTCAATTACTGGGCGGATTGCGGCCACATTTCTAAAGCCGTTGTTTTCGTAGCAAATGTTGGTGTAAATCATTATAAAATAAAGGAGAATGAAAGGAATGAATCCTATTGACCTAATTAAAGCTGTTCCTTTTGCGGAAAGTTTCGTGGTCGAGTCGCTTGGTAAGCTAAGAGCGTTGATTACTGATTGTAATGAACACCTTAATGAGGATGAGGAAGGTGTTATGATTGTCATTGGACTGGAAGGGTTCCAACCCAATGGAAATATTCAAGGTTGCATCATGACAGTTAAAAAAGACGATGAGGGGTACAGGCTTAAACGCAAGGTCAAAGTTTTAGCGGATCATGATACACTTGATGTTTCTAAGTTCGCTAAAGAAAATATGGGTTGGGATGTTTGAGGATATGGAAATAATTGATGATCCCTCTTTAATCGGCAAACGACTTGCTAATGATCCTGAGTTCTATGAAGACATGCAAGACGACGACTTTGAGGATGCCGAATTAGAGGATGATAGTGGTGGGGCTTCTGGATCAGGAGGGGATCATACTAGTCCACCAGCAGGAATTGAGGTATTCGTTGAAAGTGCTGATGCTGTCTTTGGTTTAATTGGTGGCTGGTTGAGTGGGTCAAAAGACCCAGACGAATACACCGCAAGCAAGGAGAAGAAAGACCGCATTGCTAGGCTTGCATGGGAAGTATGGAAAGATCGTGAATTACATATTTCTCCAGAGGGTGCGCTTATCGCTTATGTAGCTGCTGTTTATGGTGGAATGCTAATCAAGGCTTACTTTGATGGTAAGAGAAGGAAGAGAGAGGAAGCGGAAACTGTAGAAGCCGAAATTATTGAATAATACCAGATGAAACTAGTTAAAGGATTTCGTAATAATAAGAAAAGCGTCTTTGTCCAAAGGTTTCAGAAGTTTTTAGGCTCCTTTAAAAAGCGAGTTAGAAAGAATGTAACCTTAAAGGAGTATGCAGAAGCACAAATGGCACTAAGTCAATTGCAAGGCTTGCATTATAGCATGTTGCAGCATTATATTTCTCAACATCATCCTGGACTAGCAAAAGGAATCAAAGTCGTTCATAAAACAGCTTCTAATGTCTTGTCTGTGGATGGCTTTCAAGTGCTTAGGCGTGATGATGGCTCGTTACATCTTTTTGCTGTGTGTGGTAAAAAGATGATTGATGCAAAGGAATTGATAGTCTATAACCAAACTGGAGCTAATGCCAAGAAAGAAAAGCACGAAGCCAAAGGAAAGTAAAGCTTCTCGAACTGCTGAAATAGGCTTAGTTATAGGGGTTCGGGGTACGGGTAAGACTACGTTTATGAAAAAGATAGCTAAGGAGGTAGCTATAGAACGTCCTGTGTTGGTTGTTAGTTACGCCAATATAGATAAAGCTTTTGCCGAATATCCTGTCTTAGACCTTGCGGATAAACAAAGTGTGAAGTCGAAAAAGAAAGGCATTTACCGTGCCTTCTACTACAAGCATGACAAAAAAACATTAAAGTATCTATTCCATTACTGTTGGAACTACCTTATAGTAATGGATGACTGTAGGAGCTATTTAGATGCAGGAATGTTGCGTGATTTGTCTATAGGTGTGATCCAGTCAAGGCATAGAATGTGTGATTGGTATTTTGTCGTTCATGCATTTACCGACATACCTCCTAGAATTTTTAACTATTATAACTTAATGTATTTATTTTCAACGTCGGAGAATCCCGAAAGGGCTAAGAAGAATATTCCAAATTACGATGTTGTAGCAAGCACAGCCAAGAAAATCAATAAATATTGCAAGGTGAAAAATAATAAATACTTATGTGTTAAAATTGAAAATATATAATAAGAACTTTTGGTAAATTTAGGTCGCTGAATGTAAAGTTTGCGATAGTGTTTTTTTTAGAGCGTAAAGCATTCCTGTTTGTAGGGATGCTTTTTTTTTGTGCCTATGCAAAATCTATTTAAACTTATATAATTGCTCTACTTTAGTTATTTGTAAGTTATTGATTCTCTTTGGTTCTTGCTTTTTATTTGTGGTCTAAGCGATTGGTTACGATTGGTTACGATTGGTTACGATTGATTACAAATGAAAATAATCCAAAATGGATAATAATTCCAATAGAACGGTTAAAGTCGTGCCGTTTACACAAGAAGCGACTCAAAGAAACGTCATTCAAACAAATGAGGTTGCTGTCACTCATGGCAATAATGGTAATACAGGCATGTTAGTCGAGCGTCAATCGGCAATGTCTGACTTTTTGCATTTTGTGATTTGTCATCAAGGGACGCAAAACCTTGTCCATAATGATGATTGTGCATGTGAAGATTGTTCTGGTACTAATCAAGGAGTTGCTGGCTCTAGCCATGTGAATGATAATACTTATGTATTGTTTGATTCTTTTGAATTCTTCAAGGCTCACAATTGCTACAACAAGAATGCTAGTCTTTGCGGTTGGTTGTCGCATGTTCCTAAGAATGAGATGTTCATGCAAAGGAGTGTAGCAAGTATCAGTAATGCGGAATATAAGGTTTGGAAGGTCAAATTTCAAAGTTCAAGTTTTGAGATTTTGCGTGCATTGGCTCCTAAACTTCATTTTTACGATGCAGAAGGAATGCCATTGCGTACAATTAAAATTGACCTATTCCAGGCTGATAGCCAAAATAAGCAGCATGAGTATATTTATGAATTGCCGCTTGAATTTATGATCAATCCATTAGTTGCATTGACAGTTGATGTGCCAACAGGTGCAAAAATTGATGTCGGCTTCTTTATCGAGGGAGCGATGAAGCTTTACTAATTAAAACAAATATGGTACTAACAAAAGAAGTCTTTAAAGACAAGATTCGACAACCTGAGTACCTTATTCGTTTGGTAGCTGAAAACAATGCAGAACAGGTATTATACAATCTCCAAAGAAATGGGGATTTGGCAGTAACTAAAGAAAAATGGACGGTTGTTGATGTTGCCAATCAGTTATTGGGCTTTTGGAGACAAGGACATGAGGCGAAGGTTCTAAATGCCATTAAAGGTATCAAGTGGAACGAAGGTAATAAAACAACAGCTCATTTATCTCCTTATATGGCAAGCCTATTAGGTGATGATGGTGGCTTTTATACGGTTGCTGGTAGTCGCACCAAATGGGAAAAATTTGGCGATTATGCTACGGAAATACTAGGAACTATACTAGGCACTTCAAAGCCTCCAGTCAATGTTACCAATGTTCCAGCGAAACCTGATTATCTACCTTATGTATTTGCTGGTGCTTTGGCTCTCTTGGGTCTAGGTGTTTTTTGGTTTTTAATTAAAGATGTAAAATAGGCATGGTAAGACATAGTTTAGCTACTCAATACCTAGATGGTGAAAAGTCAGATAAAACCACTACTGATAATAGTGGTGCTGGTACTACAGATGAAAGAACCATACTAGATAAGGTCGGTGACTTTCTCTCTAAGGTCATTGGTGCTAATTCTGGTTCTAGCGTTGTGGTCAATTCTCCATCATCTGGGCCGTCGAATAATACGCCTATTTGGGTCGGATTGCTATTTGTTACCCTGCTTGTTGGTTTAGGGTTGCTCATTAGAAATAAAGTAATATGAAGTCTGATTATTGGTTTTTCGCAATTATTGCGCTTGCGCTTGCTTGGATTTTTTGGGGTGATAAATTGATGGCTGCTCTTAAAAAAGATAAGCCAAACCCTCCTAATAATCCTCAAAAGATGCGTTTTACTCGCAATCGTGTACGTCCTTACAAATCACGTCCTCAATGGTCGTTTTTGTATAATAATTAATCTGTGAATAATAGTAATTATTACTGGTTTTTGATTGCCCTTTTAGTGGCTTTATTTGGCTTGGTGTTTTATGTCTTGGTCAATAGGCAGACAATATCTATTGTGCGTCCTACAGGAGATGGTACCAGACCCAATTTTGATCCTAGCCTCTGGGGTCAAAAGCTGTTAAATGCAATGGATGGTGTTAATATAGATGATAAGTTAGAGACTGTATTAACTCAATTGCTGTCCTTTACCGATGATGAGATAATACTAGTCTATAATTATTGGGAGAAAAGCATCAAGGGTACTAAAACATCTTATGGTTGGATGCCTGGCGTTAGAGATCGTTGGGGCAGTCTAGGTACTAGTATTAATGAGGAAAGTTGTGGTGTGTTGCTGGATTGTGATACGGTAAATCGTGTCAATGATAGATTTTCAAAGTTGAACTTAAAATAATTTTTATATGGAAAAGGGTGTAACTACCAAAGGTAAAATCAATTTTACCTCCGTTTTCGTTCAGGTCAGCATTACAGTTGCAGGCATTCTTTTAGCAAACTTGCTATGGGACATGTGGAAGCAAAAAAAAAGCTAGACTGTGGATGTACTAAGTGATGTGCTGGATGTGCTTACGGGTGAAAAATCACCTACGATCAGCGTTAGTCCAGGTACAATATTTTTAACTGGATTCGTGCTGTGGCTTGTGGTGTTTTCATCGGTCTTGGCAGCCGTTTATTTTCTTAGAAAGAAAAACTAATTATGCTAAAACCTTTACAGAAAATCGAACACTTGTTTATTGCTGTTTTTGGCACCTGGCAAGCATCAGGTTTATTTGAAATGCTAGAGCCTTATGAAGATGTGATTTCGGCACTTTTGGCGACTCTAGTAATTAATTTTTTACTCTATGGCCTAGAATGGGTCAAGAAAAAAAGACAGGATTTAAATGAAGATAGTAAGTTCAGTAAGACAACGCTTGAGTCAGGACAAGATCAAATCTTGGGGTCATCGGCTTATAAGCGTTCAGAAGACCAAAAATGACCATGAATATGAAATTGAATTAGCTGATGGTATTGTTTCAGCTAAGGTTGATATTCTGGTTGGTGAGCAAAAAGTAGCCACATTTAGCTATCCTAAAGAAGATCATTTCTTCATTTCTGGGCTTAATGATTTTGTCTTAGAAACTTTGTCATTTGTCTTAGATTCTGTTGTAATTGGACCTGGTGCTGGAGAAGATCACCAACATGGTAAAGCAAAGTATCTAATTGCTAGTGATACTTTATTCGCTGCTGATAACCTTACTTATAGCTTGGCTGGTAAGGCTTATAGCGATAGTCTTGGCGAAGTAGTAAAAATCAAAGTTTACGACGCTCAAAAACGCTTGATTTCGGTTAGGTTAGAGCCAAAGCAAAAAGTCACTAAAGCGGTTAATACTATTTCTGGCAAATACTGGGTCATTGATGATAAGTTTGTTGATGATTTCAATAGTTGCTGTGAAGGATGCAAAGGGCAAGAGGAAAAGTGTGATGATGCCAAAGTAAGTGTAAGTAAGTCCACTAAGTCTTCAAGTCGAAAAAACAAAGGTGCTGCGGTTAAAGTGAGTAGGGTGGATGATGAGTGTACACCATGTCAAGAAGCAGCCATTAAAAGGCTTGCGAAGGAAAAGGGCATTAGTTATGAAGTAGCTAAAAAGCTGTTTTTTAGTAATAAAAAATAATCTGTCATGCCTGTAAAAAAGCGAAAAGTAACAAAGAGAATTATCGCTAATCTTTTTTTACGTGAAGCTCCAAAGGGAACCAGTAGAAGATTTAAGCGAAAATCTAAGACTAAATAATGATTAGATTTCCCAAGAAATTATTTGACACTACTCCAAAAGAAGGCGGTCGTGTAGATGCTGCTTGGAGGGGTGAAATGCTTGATCTTGTCTACAAACAAGATATAAAGGCGCATTTGCAAAGGTTATAAGAGAAACTATAAAGTTGGTAAAATGAGCGACAGACAAACTAGGCGTAATTGTGCGAGCAAGTGTAGGGCTAGGTATCCTTTCTTTTCTAATTGGCGAAAATTTAGGGAGGATTGTCTTCAGTATTGCGCTATCGTCAATCCAGCAACAGAGATTTTACCAGCAGACTTTCCTGATCCTGATCTAGTTGGTGGCGCACCTGTTCCTATTGTCTTGCCTGGTCAAATTGACGAGGTTATTGATGGTGTGTTGAATGGTAATGACAATCCTAATAATGACAATGGAAACAATGACGGAAACAATAACAATGGAAACAATGACGACGGAGCCATAAGCCCTTTAGTGCTGGTTGGTGCCGTCTTTTTTCTTTTGCTATTCATTGTTTTAATTTATTTGGTTGTAAAAAAATAAAATATGTTTGGGTTTTTCCCTTCAGGTAATACATATGGTTACGGTACTAGTAATCCTCCAAGTGGCAACAATACTGCAATTGGTGCAGGGTCTGGCGCAAGTGCCTTAGATGATAAGTCCATCATTCCAGATGGCTATACTAAGTTGTGTGATACATTAGAGCTTGCTATTCCTATTGATGGCAGTTGGGAAGGTGATATTATTAGTGATTGTAGCTTAGATGATTGCTGTAATAATGTGCAGTACAATATTTTAAGCAATGTGAGTAATGGCACATTAGAAGTTGTTGAAGGTAATTTGGTTTATACACCTAATGCTGGGTTTATCGGGCAAGATTGTGCTATTATCCTTATTGAATGTGACATTGCTGCTTACAATACTTATAGATTTGTATGTTGGGAGGTTGGAAGATGTGATGGATGTGATGACCTATACATTGATGTAGCAGGAAATGAGACAATTACAGGGCAATTAGATTGCAATCCTTTTGGTGATTGTTGTAATGGAATGGTGACTTACTCACTTTCTCCTGATCCAACACACAGCGAAGGAACAACAGCCACATGTAATAGCGCACTAGACAATAATGAGCCAAGTAATGAAAGTGTTGATGGTATTATTGTCAATAGTGATGGTTCATACAGTATTACACCACCAGATAAGTTCTTAGGTGAACTCTGTTTTCCTGTCTATGTCCATTGTGGGAAATCTAAATGCTATTTCAATATTTGCCTAACTGTAGGTAATTGCTGTGGAGATCAGACATATACAATTACAGCTGATCCTGGAGCCAAAGCCGCTCCAATTAGTGAAGAGCCACCACCAACATGTACATGGGATTGTTGTCATGATCCAGTCTATACCGTTGGTGCAGACCCAACACAAGGGACAGTTACCATCAATGAGGATGGTAGCTGGGATTATAATCCTGATGACTGCGCTTGGGGTGGTGATAGCTTTACAATCGTTACTACATGCTATTCTGGTAAGCAATGCTATTCCGTTATCAATATCGAAATGAATCATTGCTGTGAAGATTATCTGTTGATGTATACTCCAGAAGATTGTTCTGGTGTGTTTACTCATCAACTTGATTGTAATGGTACCGATTGTTGTAAGCCTGTTTATAGATTAGAACAAATTCCTGTTGAATACCAAGCTTATATTAGTATCAATGATACGGGCTTAATCGAATTCAATTTCCCTAGTGATTTTGTTGGTGAGTTCTGTTTCTACTATGTCGCACAATGCACAGAGAAGCCATTGTGTTGCTACGGAGAAATCTGTATTACAGTAGGTGATGTTGTTCCAGAATGTCCTGATGGTTCTATTTTGGTGGCTGGTGAATGTATCCAGACATGCACAGATGATGCAGATTGTCCTGATGGCTATACCTGCATCAATGGTCTCTGCCTTCCAATCTGTACCGATGATGCAGATTGTCCAGAGGGTTGGGTTTGCATTGGTGGTATTTGCTTTCCTCCATGTTCAGAGGATGGTGAATGTCCTCCTGGTTTTGTCTGTGTTGGTGGGTATTGCTTACCAGAATGCCTAGATGGTATCTGTCCTGAAGGTTTCATTTGTGTCGATGGTATTTGTCTTCCAATCTGTTCAGATACTAGTGAATGCCCTCCTGGTTGGTTATGTGTGAATGGAATTTGCCTCCCTCCTTGCTCTGAGGGTTGTCCAGAGGGTTGGATTTGTATTGGTGGGTATTGCTACCCACCGTGCGGCCCTGATGGGAGTTGTCCTCCTGGATTTTATTGTAATGAGGATTACGGGGCTTGCTTTCCTGAATGTCCAGATGGTGGTTCAGGTGGTACAGGGAATGAAGATTGTACATTCTCTTTTGTCGATCCAACCGTACCTAGACTGCTGGGTTTGGCACAAAATAGCTGTTATTCTGAAAGTGGATCGTTTCCAGGAGGTCAGGTCACGGCTATTGTCGTGGATGGTAGTACATACGGAATAGCAACACCCGTTAATATGTTCTCGCAAGCTCCTACAGGTGCGCCTGGAGAATGTTATCTTCAGATAAATCCTAACTTCGAGGCTGAATTATTGACAGCCATTAATACAGTATTAGGATTGTTGTCATTACCTGCTGTTACCGCTGTTAATGCGACCTTCGGCAATTTCTGGCCAAGTGCTGGAGCTTTTTCACGGTTCGAGTTACAGGGCTTAGATGTGGTTGGTATTGACGGATTTTCTATTGATGAAATTATTGCTGATTACATTACTAATGTCGGAGGTAATACAGTCCCTTTTGATTCTGTTGCGCTTGCTTGGTTAAGTAAGTCCAATTGTCCAGAAGATGGAAAAGATCAAGGAAAAAACAATGACGTTGACTTGACTCCAAACTCTGGAGCTGAACCCGAAACACAAATCAAATCTCAATCGAAAAAATGAACGACGACAACAACAATCCAATAGATAATGATAATGGGACAGGTGATCAAGTTAACGCTTGCGAATGTCCTCCTGGATTCGAGCAAGTTGGCAAAGATTGTGTTCCCGATGATAGTTGCTGTCCTCCTGGATTCGAGCAAGTTGGCAAAGATTGTGTTCCTATTGGCGGCCCTACAGGTTGTTCTGATGGTTATGAGTTGGTCGATGGTGAATGTGTACTTAGTGAATGTGTTCCTGGAGAAAATGCCCTTTCTTGGGAATGGGTGCCTGGTGAGCAAGGAAGTGAAACAGCAGCACCATTAGGTATATTTATGGGACAATCAGCAATAGGAGGGAACACGAGTAATGCACTAGAGCAATTTTGCGTTCATGAATTCTCTTTTGTTCCGCTTGATGGTGGATCAGGTTATGCTGGTAGTGGTACCTGGTATGTTAGTAATAGTCCTGCTGATGCATGGGCTACTGTTGGGACTGGTAATACTCTAGTTATTAATCAGAGTGTAGGCAGTCTAATTGAACTAGCTCCTACATTCCGTGTGAAATTCGTTTCTAGTGATGGCAGAACAGTCATATATCAAGTGTACTTGGACACGGCAAACTATACCATCTTAGATTGTGATGATAGTTATCTAGGTTATGTGGTTTCTAGTAGTGGATTGTATGACGGTGGAACTAGAGGCCATTGGCTCTTGAATCTTAATAGTACTAGTCACAATTTCGTTGATGCGAATTTCAGTTGTGAAAGTGAAGATGATGAAACCATAGGTGTTACTACAAGTGAACTGATTGATAGCAACACGATTAAGGTCACAATTGATGGTTGTGGTGTGCTTGATTGTACTATTGATGTTACTTGTATTGCTGATGGCAGCACACTTACGCTAGACGTGCCTCTTTTCGAGGTGCCGTTAGACAGATGTGAAACATGTGATGATACCGTAGAACCTTGCGGTGTGCCATGTGAGCCTAGCACTTTCGAGGTGCCTATTATTAGGCAGCCTTACGGAGCTGGAACAGATTCTTATATCTTAATGGTTGACTTGGCGGCAATACCTGAAAAGTTATGGTGTCTAAACAATATTGGTTGGGCAACTGGAGTTAATGCAGACGGAAACAATGATTTAACGCTCCAACCAGTACCGACTGCTCCCAATAATTGGCTGTGGTCTAATGCGATTGACGCAGGCTTAGGCGGTTGCGCTTATTTCAAGGCTGATTGTGGCTGTGATACGGTGCAAGGGGAATTGTGCTGGGATGAGTGTGATTACATGATTATTTCTTCTGTTACTGATAATGGTGATGGTAGCTGTACTATTTCAGTTGTGATTAGTAATAGTACGCTTACGGTTGATTCTTATCAATGGACTTTGGGCGAAGGTCTAACGCTTGTTAGTGGTGAATTAGACAGTAATACAGTTACTGTTTCAGGTAATGGTGATGCTACAATTACGGTTACGGTCGATGGTTGTGATCCTGTAGAAATGAATTTCGGGCTTGACAAATGCAAGGAAGAGGCTCCATGTGATGGCAATTTCAAGCTAGTTGAAAATTATATCGACATAAATAGTACTAGAATTAGTGAATTAACAGTCAATAACATGGCTGTTACATCATTCGTGCTAAATGGCAATGAGTTAGTAACCAATCCTATGTACCTAGTGCATAACTTGATCAATATTGGTGGTAGTCCTTATGTCTCTTCAATGTCTGATGTGCTGACTCATATACTTGCTAATACTGACATGTTAGATTATGCAACAGCTATTCCTGGTGTTCCTGTATCTACTACAGGAAATACTGAAGAAAAACAAACCTTTCGGTTTTGGTTGCCTGCTTGTTGGGAGTTCTCTATAGTGGTTTCCAGTAACAGGATTATTGATGGAGTAAATCAGCTTGTACCAACCTATAAATGGGAGGATCTATTATACTATGAAAATAGAAATGTGAATAGTGGTGCGGTTAATTGGGTTGAAGGTGGGGCTTTTGGCACTAGTTATTTTCCCGAAGTAGATGGAAGCAGCCAAGTAATAGACACCAAAACATTATACTGTATCCCTAATAATGGCAGTAATTGTGGCTTGAGTATTAATAATGCAATGTCTGGTGATGATTGTTTTGTAGACGAGTGGGTAAGTATAGTATGCAATGATACGACAGAAATAATCACACAGTTTCAAGTCGATGTAATATTAATCCTTAACGGCGCACAATATATACCTACTGGAACTACCTACACCGCTAGTATTGGTAATTATGACCCTAATACTAATATTTGGGAGGGTTCGCTTGCGCCTGGTCAATGCGTTAATATTCGTGTGCGTTTGGGTGTACCAGTTTACATTCCTGGCTGTCAAGAAGGTGCCGTAACCGTCGGGCATGTCAGTAATATAAATTCAATCATATGTTAGGCGTTAGGGCTTTATTTATTCGCAATTTAAGTGATAGAAAAAAATGGCAAGAGTCTCCTGAAATGATAGCTTATAGGAATGTGTGGAATGTCATTAAGGAAACTAGAAAAGTTGATTCCTTTTCAAAGTTCCCCAAAAAAACAAAGGAAAGATTTCAGCTCGCTAAAGCTATTATTAAACAGTTTAATGAAAATTCTAAAGTGTGGGCTTGTGGTTCAAGGGTTACAGGTTCTTATGTTGATGTGCGTACCCCTAGATATATAAGGTATGTTAGGCAGAGATTCAAAAGTAGAAAGCAAGTTAGTGACTATGATATTTATACTGATGTGCTTTTAAGTCAAGATGTAGTTGATGAATTGAAAAAGCACGGTATAGATTTCCGTGCAGATGCACACAATCATAAAAGAATTTTAATCCCATAATCTATTTATACACAATATGAAAAAGTATTTATTTCTTATCTTTTCCTTTTTTGCCTTGTCAATTGGTATGGCAAATGCCCAAAGTGGCAGTAACTTTTCCTTAGATGATTCTGAGGTGATCGCTTGCAAGTGTGACAGTCTAGGGGTGGTCTACATCATTCATTACGAAACCGACCCTAAGACAGGGGAAGGCACAGTACTATATGAGGATACTAGTACGGGAAATATTACAGATGAACTGCCCAAAGGTGTTAATCTGTACGCATGTCCATCATACGAAGCACCAGCCGACACCATACAAAGCGGCTTTCATAGCTACTTAATAGAAGGTGCAAATTTTACAATTCCTGCTAATGTTTTGTCTTATTCTATTACTACAATAAAGGGTATGGTGTCAGTGAAAAGTCCTAGTAGCCCACAGCACCAACTACCTGTAACTGCAACCATTGCAAATGCAGATCCTAGAAATGGATATAGGCACTTTTACGACACGCCACAAACAACGGAGGTGTTTGCATTGCAAGGCTGTGCATTGATCACATTTACAACCTATTAACTTTTTGTATTGAAATTTAAGTTTCTCATATCAATATTATTAGGTGTTCTGTGCTGCCAATATCTCCAGGCACAATCATTAACATTCTATTGCGGCATTCCAACAACGGAGCCGCAAGAGCAATGCATCAATATTGCTTGGACTGCCAACAATGCCAACGTTTCTACTAGTGGAAACAACGCTACTAAGATCAATAATACAGGCAATTGGAATAGTGGAGCTTACGACAATAGTAATGCCTTAGCTAATCCAGGTGATAGTTTTAGTTGGTCTGTTAGTGCGATTAGGCAAGTAGTGGGATTAGCTTACAATCCTACTGGTTCCACTAGCTGGAATAATGCAGACTTTGCCGTTTATTCTTACGCTAATACAGGTGTAAGAGCTTACGAAAATACGTGGGCGGCTCCTTACACTAGTGGCGTAAATCTAACTAGTGGGCAAAGGCTAAGATTGCTTATTAATACTAGTAATCAGATTGAGTTCCAGATCGAGACAACAGCAGGAACAGGCACCTATACCACATTCTACACTAGCACCAATACGGTAACGGCTCCATTATTTCCCTATGCAACTTTTGGGAATAACGGAGCTGATTCAAATGACGCTCAAAAATGTACCAACACTAGTAATAACTCAAAATTATCTACTAGTAGAAACTTAACTAATAGAGCATTTTTGAGACAAAATGAATCAGAAGAAATACTAAAATTTTACGCTTATCACAACCAGTTAATGATTGATGATAAGCGTAAAATTAATGAGGTATTTTTTTGGTTGGATTTGCCTAAAAAAGAATTGAAAAATTTTCCATTAGAGGAACTAAATATCTTCTTAATTTCTGTAGGACAAACGCCAGGAAAAAACCTAAACCAAGCCACTAACCAGATCATACAATTAATGTTGATGCAAGATGAATAACTTACCTCCTGGATTTACCTGTAATGATCAAGGACAGACGGTTCCTTGTATCGAAATTTGTGCAAAGGAGCCACAGCAAAAAGACGCTGGAGCAATCATAGATACTATTATCGAAGGTAGTAAGTATGATATTCCTGTAGGAGTACAGCAATATAGTTTTACTGTCTTGTCTGGGGTTGTTATGTGGAAAAGCAAGGACAGCAGTCAGTTCATAGGGTTACTTAAAGGCTTTTCGCATTCATGGCAAGACAACAGGAATGACAGTTCTAGGTATTATGTAACCAGTAAGATAAGCGAACTAGATGCAACAAATGGGGCTGTGTTCGTGCATCACTACACACCATAAAACAAGCCATGACCAATAACAATAGTAGTTCAGTAGCAATTATATTTACATCATTCCTAGCTCTTGCCTTTATCGGCATTGCTACGGCTTGGTTATTTAGTGGTAAGACCTTCAAAGAATTTCTTTTGGGCAGCAATACGCCAGGCGTTCCAGAAACTCCTGATCTACCTACACCCAATAATACACCTGGACAAACACCAACGCCACCAGCAACGCCACCAGCTCCTCCAGCTAATATTGACAATCTGGTACCTACTTGGTGTACGCCTAGTCATGCCAACTCATTCCAGAATCAGAAAAATTTTAAGTCTTCTGAATTTAAGGATATGTCTGGCAAGCTGCCACCAAAGGCATTGCGTGGCAATCTCAATTTATTAATGGCTCAAATGCAGAAGATTAGAACAGGTGTAAATCAAGCTTTTCCAGGGCCAGTTTACACTTTGCCTTTAAGGATCGAAACAGGCTATTTGAGTTATGAAAATTACGAGCTGGAGGGAGGCGAAAGGAATCATACATGTGGTGGAGCTTGTACCTTCTATAGTGACACTATTACGCCACTTGAATTATACCAAGTGGTAAAAGAAATGCAGTTACGTGGCGAAGTGATTGCTGGAGGGATTGGCTATAATTCTACAGTCGTATATTATGATGTATTTCAGAGTCGAAATGTGATGATATGAAAAGCTCCGACATTATTATTATATTGACCACCTTTTTCCTGTCCTTGATTCTCTTGGCTGTATTGGTATTGCTTAAAAATAGTCAAGTAATTAACCAGGAAAATGAGTATAATGAGACAGATACACCTGATCCAAGTACACCACCGATTCCTAACCCTACTCCAAGTCCTACACCAATAGGAAGTGACAATGTTCCTGATTTCTGTCCATTGAACTACGCACCAGATGCATTTACAAAGAATTTCAAGCTATCAGAATTTAATTCTAAGGGAACTGCACCACCTACCTCTATTCGTGGCAATATACAGCAACTAATGAATGAGTTACAGATTATACGGGATACAATAGGCGTTCCTATAATCGTTAATTCTGGTTATCGTACCCCTATGCACAATGAAAATGCAGGAGGTGCCAAGCAAAGCCGCCACATGTGCGGACAAGCGGCCGATATAAAAGCGAAGGGATTGAGCCTAGATGATTTGTGGGCTACGATAAACAGATTAATTAAAAGCGGAAAAATCAAAGACGGTGGATTGAGCAAGTATAATACCTTTATCCATTATGATATTGGTCCAGTAAGACGTTGGTAGCAATGAAATTCAATTATATTTATGTTTACTTTTTGTTGTCCATTTCGCTTCTTTTTCTCTTCCTGATCGAGAACAAAAGGAGGTCAAAACCCCTTAACCCTACCCTACCCCCAATCATACCCAACCTTCCAGAATCAACAGAAACTGCTTGTGAATCTTACTTAGGTCGATTTGGCTTAAAACGTGGCTGGAGAAATAACAATGTTGGAAATATTAAGATAGAAGCGGCCAATGATTGGCTGGGCAAAGTTCCTGAAAGTAATAATACTGATGGCACCTTTGAGCAATTTATTTGCCTCGCTTATGGCACTAGGGCAATGATAAAAACATTGAACACCTATTATTACAAGCACAACCTGAAAAACTTAAACGGATTGATTAAACGTTGGTCTGCTACGGATCAGGAAGCCTATATTAATTATGTGTCTAGGAAAACAGGTATTGGAAGGAATGATTTTTTTGATTTCAATTATGCTAATTTATCCAGGATAGGAATAGCTATTTCTGAAATGGAAAATGGGAAAAATAATGGTATTTCTTTGCAGCAATTTAATGATGGATGGAAATTGATTTAAATTCCTTACGCTTAGTAAAAAAAAATAATGGAACGGACCAGCTCACCAGGAGAAAAAATGTAAAACATTGAAAATCAACAATAAAATAAAAACCAAAAAAAAACTGAGTATCAAATAATAAAAATAAAAGATACATAAAACAAAAAAAAGGCATCTAGGAAAACCCCCAGATGCCTTTTCTCATTTTAAGCCAATAAATCTATTCCCTCAATAATTCTGCTGACTGTTCAGAAGTTCGCAGCATATCGAACAGCAATTGCAGCCGTACCAACTCATGTATTAATTCTTCATCAATGCCACCCCTCACAATGGCTTCTAGTGCATCCTTTTGGAGCAATGCATTTGATAATGTCTTTGCGTCCATAGTCTCAAACAATAGGAAAGTGTTGGTTTCAAAGTCTTTCTTTAATTGATCATAGCTCAAAGGTGCTAATCGTTCAATCAAGTAACTGTCTTTCCCTTTGCCTTCATTGTAAGTTACTACTAAGCTAGTGTCATTCGCTTTTAAATCATTTTGTTTCAACATGGTACTCATAAAATGGAGAAAGCCGCCCCCACGATGCGACACCCAGACACAGACTGGACAAAGTGAGAAACGACTTCCATGTTAATAAATTTACAGATTTGGCACAAAGATATACCAATTCCGCAAAAATATTCTGTGTTTGTTTTGTCGCTCTAAAATTAGTAAAAAATAACTGTAGAAATAAAAATAGCCGGAATTTTCTATAAATATTTTATAAGATTGTAAATAAAATTATAAATAAACTTGCAATTAAAATTACAATAGTTTATTTTTGAGCTGCACTCAACATTATTTCATTTGCATACTGTTTACTCCTCTTGTATGAATCCGTAGTGAGTGCCTACGGATTTCTTTTCTCTAAAAAACACAAATCAACGCATTATGAACCTCATTCCAGAATTGGTTTATTTACCAATTGAGCAGGTAAATTTACCAGGCAAAAAGTTTATCACTAAAAGACAATTAAAAAGCCATTTAGAGGCTAATTATCCAATTATTAGAGGAACACAAGGTCAACCACTATACGGCATACCTCCCCCATCCAATACCAGCAATAAGAACAGCCACAACACCATTATCAACCACAATCATCATCCTAATACACCACTTTGGTTGATTAAGGTACTCATCATAAGTCTTTTAGCCAGCATAGCCTGTAATATAATAGGGCTGCTAATGCTCCTTTCAATATAGGCTTATGAGATCATTCAAGACCATCCACATTATACTAGCCATCAATGTCATCTCCTTAATCATCATTGCAGAAACACACGATCAATACACACCTGTCACCTATCTTTCTACAGTGATTTTGGGAGCCACATTAACAATAGCATTGGTGTCATTTATCATTCTCCCAATAGTCTCCTATCTCTTATACAAACTAAGTTCTGTACAATACTATATTACCAGGTACTTAGATTGGCTTTGGAGCTTCGAGCTGTTGGGCAATAGATCAAAACTCCAATTGTCAAGAAACAAACCAAATGAGACAAGAGGAATGAAAGTAATAGTGGAAAAAAACGGAAAAAGGCTTTTGGTATGTGAGCATTACGAAAAGTCCATTACAAGGATTAAGATTGGCGAAAACAAGGAATTGCCCGAAATAATGACACCACACGGATTTTTATTCGTTGCTGGAGTCATTGGAGCAGGCAAAACCAACAGCATCACAGAAATGATTGAAATGTTGAGAACGGATTTTTGGAACGCAAAACAAGTACGCACACGCCACGACCTTGAATTGTGTTGCAGACATTTTGCGAATACAGCACAAACTGCCCCAACATTCCAACCGATCTATTACAATGACACACGCTTAGAGGAAGCCTTAAAAAAAGTTGATGGGATTGAATTAGACTCCTATCAATTTAGAAAACTAAAAAGGCAAAGAAAGAAACAACCAGAGGAAACTATCAAGATAGAATTAGATACTAATACCAAGACTAAAGAAGTACTAACTGGAATTGATAGAAATTGGATACCATACAATGACGTAGCAAAAGAATTAGGATTAAAACCTGATTCCCTACGTAGGAAATTAGGAAGAATGACCTTCCTAAAAAAGAAGCTTTCCAAGTCAAATTTAATTGATTTGAACTTACTAAAAGAGGAGCAAGGCACCATGTATTTATTCGCAGAATTTGTACGTGACGAACTTTATCAACAGCCCTGCCCTACCCCGTAAAACCCTTGTCCGTACTTGGGCGGACAAGGGTTTTTAAAGGATGTATTAAAATTATTTAACCTGCAATACATTGTAAAAAATGAATCCACAGGACACAATTGCTTTTTTGAAGACAGAGTTGCAAGAGGCTGAATCTGAGACAGAGGAATATAGAAAACTATGGGTAAAAGAGAAGCTGGACAGACTTGAGCTACAGGAGGAGATATTGGAACTTAAAAAGCAAAATAAAAACCTACAAAGACATAATCTCAACTTGAGTATATTATTAAAAAACAGAGATTAAGTTATTTAAATAAATCTCTGTCCTTCTACACATTAATTTTAAAAATTAAAAATTAAAACAAAAATGAAATTTACCTTTGATATTTCAACCGAAGAAGCAAAGCAAGCAGCCGATTATTTAGATCGTCAAATTGATGACTTTTACGACTTAGCTAGTGACTTTCTTGATTCATTAGATATGCCAATAATCAACCTATTTGAGCGTCTAACGGGCATGGGAAGTACAGAAAAAGCACAGGAAGGATTAGATATTTTTTTGAAATTCTTTACAAGAGAAGATTACAAAATAAAGGAAATCTTGAAAGTAGAACAGCTTGAAAAGGAATACAATAACGCAACAATAGAAAGAGACAAATATCTACTTGAATTAAATGCGTTAAAGGAAGAACTCCAAAAAGTAAAAAAACAGAACGAGTTCAACAAAGAAGAACTTGACAGAGTAACCGCAGAGGCAAAGGCTGGAATTGAATTACGAGAAGGCACGATCAAAAGATACAAAGATCAAATAAGAGACCATATTTTAAGCGGTGATACATTGACTAAAAAAGTAGAAGAGCAAGGTAATATTATTGCTATGCTCAAAAAAGAAGGAATGACATTGGCAACTGATGGAATTAATCAAATAAAGCAGCTCCAAGAGGATTACAGAACCCTAGAAAACAATTTCAAGAAAATAGGCAAAGACTATAAGCAACTGGAGCAAATAAGCAACAAATACAAAGCAGAAGTAGGGACATTGAAAGACGAAAAGAGGCATTTGGAGGAAAGAATAAAGACCTTAGTAGAGGAGACAGAGGAAACACTATCTAATACAAAGGCACAAGCAGCAACAATTGACAATCTAAAAGGCATATTAAAGCTAACAGAGAGTCAAAGGGATGATTACAAACTAATGGTAGGCGAATATAGAGCCGAAAAAAACAATCTAACAGGCAAAATGTTAGCGTCCAGCAACACCTGTCAACAATTAGAAAAAGAAAAGAAACACCTAGAGGCAAGGCTCAAAGACAAAGAAGAAAGAATAAAAGAACTAGAGAACGACGTGTTACAATGTTTGCCACCCGCTCCTGATAGTTCCGATGTTGCTAATTGGTTCTCTGGCGACAATGATGATGGAACTGAATTTTCCAACGCTTGAAGGAATACACCAGAAAAGGCATTAACTCATATTTATGAGCATATAAACTTTTACTGGATTGTAGTTAACTTATTAATTCATACAGAAAAAATCAAATAATGAACAATTATAACACAGATAACCTAGTAAGGGAACATGGAGAAATAGCAGATATATTGCATAAAAAATACCATGTAGGAACACCAAATCAAGAAACATCCATCTACTTACTAAATCTTGCAGCTCAATTGCAAAAGAATCTAATCTTAGCTAGAGCCAACCAAGTATCTATTGATGACGGACATCCAAGCGCACTAGAGGCTATAGCGATAACATTAGGATATGAAAGAGATTTCATGACATCAATTTCACAGGCACTATTAGGAATATCAGAGAATGTTGGCAACACATTCACCAATACTACAGACACAGACCACTTACTCAAAAGGTTCGAGGTAGTCAACAGAGAATTACTTGATCTAAGAAATGAAGTAAACAAATTAAAGGAAGAGCGCAAAAATGAGTAAAGCCGACCTACCACAATACATCCAACAACTCGAGAAGGAATCTATAAAGCCATTCTATTTAATTGATGGCTTTACAGCACGAAGAATCCACTTTTACTATAAATTTTACGAATTAAAAAGAAACATGAAAGAACATACAAAAACATCACCAGCATGGTTTCAAGAAGAAATAAGAGCCATAAGAGAAGCATTGACAAATTTAGTCATGGAACTAAGTATAAATTCAGGATTTGATGAAATACTTTATTCTCTACTGGCAATTTTACGAACTCATTCAGAAAATAGCAAAATCGCTTTTTTCATCAGGATTGACAATAGAAGATGTGCCTTTCAGTTGATTGACTCTGACTTTATCAACATCTTAGAATATAAAGGACAAGTGTATTTATCCGACCTAAACAAACCCATATTTTACATTGATGAAGATGATGACATATTCATATGTCCAGAAGACTCAGGAGGAGTATCTTACCGTGACCAAATGGACTTACATTTTGAAGCACGAGAAAATAAAATCGAGTGGACTACTGGTCTTTTTGGTGAATACCTGAATAATTTAGAAGACTTTGAAATTTACTTGGTGGCTGTTGCATACAACCACTAAATAAACAAAGCTTGCAGGTGCTTATATTACACCTGCAAGCTTAAAAAATAAGAAGAGATGACTTTAAATAAAATAGCTGTATTAAGCTTACTTAGAAAGAAAAACTTACACGGACTAGGATTACATATAGAAGCCCCGAAATATGGCATTGAATTAAGTCTTGGAGGGATATACAATACCCTAAAGGCATTAGAAAAAGAAGGCTTAGTAACTCATCACACAAAGCCCAGTAAATCAACTAAGGGAGGAAACAAGACAAAGATGTATCAACTCACACTAAAAGGACACGCAATAATCAAAGGACTACACATCAGAATATTGAAACTAGCAGACATTGAGCAAGAAGAGAATAAAATGATAGTGCCGAGACAAAGTATTACTTACAGTTTTCCCTACAACCACCATAAAGAAAGACTGATAAATGACCAACAAGAACATAAAAATAGTTTCAAATTTACTGCAAACTACAAAGCTAATGGCAAAAACGAAATAATAGCAAAAGCAAAAAAACTAGGGCTTTCCATTACTCCTGGAGAATTTTCACCATATGGTTTCCATTGTGACGGATATAAATTTACCTCCTTTGGGAAAGGTAGTTTTATAGACAAATACTCGATAGCAAGAGAAATTACTCAAGAAGATTTCTTTAAAATGACTCACAAAGAAACCTGATTAATCTTGTCAGACGAATAAATAAAAGAAAGTAAAGCGAGCTTACTGTTCTAAGGCAACCAAATCACACCATAAACAACGGCAAAACCACCGCAAATATTGTATTTAAGAAAACATAAAGACGAAATCACATGCACTCCCATCACACAGCGAACCCCAAAAAAAAATCACAAAGAAACCTGATTAATCTTATCATCTGTTGGTCCGTTTTCAAACCATCCAATATAACGTTGAGTTGAACTAAAATCCTTGTGTTTCATCTGGCGTTGAAGGTCAAGCGGTCCAACACCTGCTTTCCACATCTCGTAAAGACCCGTATGTTTAAACATATACATCGTTTCATCTACAGACAAAGACAAATCTCTCCTGATCCGCTTCCACCTCCTTGTAAATCGCTTAGTATTAATTGGAACAGGCCCAGGCATTAAACCAGGATCACCTTTAGCCTGCACACCAAATACATACCAATTAACAGGACAGTCTTTAATGTGGTACGCCAAAAGAGGCGCAAGAAAATCAGGAATATTAATTGTTATGTGGTCTTTATTTTTGTGGTCAACTTGCCCTGCTGGTAATCTCAATTTCTGTTCAGACAAATAAATATGCTTAATTTTCAGCCTGGTCTTTTCTGTTTGTCTAAGACCTATAAATGTTAACGAGATAGGTAATATCATTTCTGGAGCCTGTTCCCTCACATACTCCATTATCTTTTTTTGAGCAATTTTACTATAAGGCTTCTTTGGACTTATACTTGGCTTTCGCTTTTTAATGAGTCCAAAAAGATTTTCTTTCATTAATCCACGCTCTACCAACTTATCAGAAACAATTGAAAGCACATTATGATAATTGTAGATTGTATTATCTGAAAGGCTCTTATCATCATATGTTTTTCTTTCCAATCTCAAATAATCCAGGTAAGCGACAATATCCGCTTTACTTAATTCAACAATTAAACACTCATCCTTTTGCTGATCCTTTAGCCAATTCAGAAATATATTGACATAGTTAGTATAGTTGCGAATAGTTGTTTTGCTTTTGTTATTTACAGCTACTTTCACAGCCATTTCATAAGCCTCACGAATAGTTTTACCTCTTTTTTCCAAACGTCCTTCCTTTGCCAATTCCAAGTTTTCTTCATTAGGCTCCAGTCCAGCCTTCAGACAATCGTTAATATCTTCAATCAGCTCTATGTATTTCTTTTCCCGTTCCGCTTCATCCTTAACATGGTTAAAGCCTGCTACACGCTGCCTTTTTCCCTTCCAATAATACTCCACTTGCCAACGCTTATTTTTTTTGAGTTTCGCTAGTTTTTTCATGGCTAGAAACATTTGTGAGTGACAGAAACATATTGAAATTAAATTGCTGCTGTGTCAGAAGGAATTGACACAGCAGCAAAATGGGAGGCTTGAAACGTAATGAGGCAGGTTGATTCACGCTTTGCGTGGTGGATCATACTGGATTCGAACCAGTGACCTCTGCCCTGTCAAGGCAGCGCTCTAAACCAACTGAGCTAATGATCCAAGTGTATTAAGGAACGAGTGAAAAATAAGTGTACAAATTTTGGTTAGGGAAATTTGATCCTAGA
>JAHDBB010000138.1 GCA_020630635.1 Chitinophagales bacterium | reverse complement strand
CTAAATATTTAACATTTAAATGACAAAACTCTGACATTGCTCAATCATAGATACGAATGATCTCCCCTGTATATTTTCCCTCAATACTTCTCACATAACCATTCACCATTTTCTTCATCGGAATGGCGTTGTGACCAGGAAAATAAGACTCATATTTTTCGAGAGCATCTTCTACCAAGCCCGATGATACGACATTGATGCGATGTCCATTTTTGAGTTCCAAAGAAGCGGCTTTGACAAAGCTGTGAATGGCTCCATTGACCATAGCAGCACTAGTGGTTTTGACGACAGGATCATCCGCCAATATGCCCGTTGTCAAGGTAAAAGACCCATCTGTATTTAGATAATTTTGTCCGATTCTCACCAAATTAACTTGTCCCATCAACTTGCTACGGATACCGATATAAAAGTCTTCTTCTGATAAGTCTTCAAATTTTGCCCAACGAGCTTCTCCAGCCGCACAGACAATCGCATCGACTTGACCAATTGTTTCAAACATTTCTTGGATGGAAGTGCTATCTGCAATATCGACCAATACATCGCCTTTTGAACGACCTCCAATGATTAGCTCATGTTTTTGAGCAAAATGAGCAACCACTTTTTTTCCAATAGTTCCGTTGCCACCGATGATAAGAATTTTCATTTTTTATTAATTTAGTTATTTAGGAGAGAACGGTTGATCTTTCATCGTGATGGGTCTCCCCGCTATCCGTTCTTATGCTAAAAGCTTCGCAAAACTCTTTAGCCTATGCTGCATTTAGCATACCACTACTATCGGGTCTAGATGGTTGAGGAAAGTACTTCTTAGTAACAGTGTTTGTGACGAAGGGACGAATGTGATGTGAAGGGACGTTGACTTTTTCTAATCGACAAAAATAGTTTCGTTATTTCATTTTTTAAAACGTCCCTTTCGTCCCATTTTTAAAACGTCCTGTCGTCCCTCATTTTTATCAACGTTCTGTCCAAAACCTAATAGCCCCGATAGAAGTGGTATTCGTGTAGAAGCGTTGGCTACCCAAAACGTAGCCACACGAATAAGAACGGATAGCGGGACTTTCTGTCACGACGAAGCATCCAAACCTTTCGCTCCCAATAAAAAGAATCTACTATTTGAACCGCATTAATCAACGTGAATTTGGGATTAAAGCGGTATTGCTTTTGGAACATTTTGTAAACCCTGCTTTGTGTGTTTTGACTGTTCATTTCCTTGTCTTCGCCAGACGGGCCTTCATTTTTCAGTCGATAAAAACGAAGCAAAAATCTCGCTAAACTTATGGTTCCTGACACAAAGCCAACGCCTCGCCACCCCGAAGTTTAGCATGCCAACGCTTCTTTTTCGGTTCTAATTTGATTGGAGAATTGTAAGGATTTGTAAATCAGGGATTTATAATATCGTTAATCCAAAATTCACGTTAATCATTAACCATTTTACCATTACGAAGTCCTTTCGCTCCTACTGAAAAGACAATAAATATATAAAAAAATCCCACAACACTCAAAAAGCATTGTGGGATTAAGGATGTATGTTAGAAACAAGGTGCTTTTACGAATCTGATTAAATTGGGTAATTTAAAGAAAACACCTTGTTTATTCTAATAAACATTTATTCAACGACGATTCTTTGAATTTGTTGTGTATCTCCAGAAGACCATTCCACTAAGTACAATCCTTTGGCTGCATTTGTAAGTCGAACGGGCAGTATTTCCAGTTGATTAAATGCAGGGACTTTGGTTTGGTAAACGATCTTACCACTTACATCATAAACGCTGATAAATTGTGGCTTTTCTGCTCCTTTGAGAAGGGTTACATTAAAGAAGCCGTCAGGAGAAGGATTGGGGTAAAGGTGTAAATGATGCGTGTCTTCTGTATTGTCTAAACGCTCGCCGTCTCTGACAAAAACACTGTCTACATCAAATGATATATCTAAGTCTCCGTATCCTCCAATGATCTCATCAGGCTTTCCACCTCCACAATCACCGACAGTCATCAAATAAGTGACCGTATCACAAGTGCCTTCTATCGTACAGCCAACGACCATAATGCTGTCTTGTAGGTCGTATAAATGGAATGCTGGAACAGGAGTATATCTAAAACATTCATCACTTACACTAGCGATGGAACATTCTGTCCAGAATGACTGAATGTGTGTAATACTGTAAGGCTCTCCACTTTCTTCAAATTTACAAAATTCTGGACATAAAACAATAGGTGTGATGGGTTGTGTACAAGCCTCAAAATAATCAGGATTGCTACAAGGCTCCATACATTGATCAGCCTCAATAGTATAAATCGTGCTACAGGCTGCATCGGATCCATCTCTAACGATCAGTTCATGACTGCTTCCATTATCAAATGTTAAGGTAAATTCTTCTAAATCTACAAAGCCAAATTCCTCACCATATTGAATTTCAAAACTGTTCCAAGTATTACTGGTAATACTTAAGGTGACGGTATAAGTTCCATCATCATTACATTGTGTATCAATTAGCTGAACATTGGGTTGGTCCCAATAGCGGTAATTGGCACATTCGCTGATAGCTATACAAGCACCTTCATTCATATTGAATCCATCGTCATTGGTGAAGTTTTGAATCTTTTCATAATCTGTATGGATGCCATCAGCAATCAGGTAAGAGATACCATAAATGCAATAATCGCCTCCATCAAAGAAATTGCCTTCATCATCCATCATAGAGAATTTGCCTGTATGGTCAATTTCAAAAATCATTCCTTCTTCATTGGTTAAAGCAAATAGGTAGCCATATTCATCATTGTCTTGTTGGTCAAATACAGCCGCATCTTCAAACCAGCTTTCGCCTTCACAAAGATCGTAGTTCATGGTCTCAATATAGCCTGCATTGGCGGCACATTCTTCTGGCGTAACGTCTGCTTCACAAGAACCCATTGACGCAACAGCAACACCTGCACAATTGGCTAAACAAGGATTGTCATAAGTGATCCCATCTTCTCCGCAAACGGGATTATATACATCTGTACAGTCACATTCGGCTGGTGCGCCACAATTTTCTATACATAATTCCATTGTTTCATAAAGTGCATCGGTATAATCTACTCCATTGACAATAGGATTTAGACAACCGCTAATATAGGTACATTCTCCATTGATTAAGCCGATTCCCATAATGGCATCACAAAGACCAAAATCAACATTGGTAAGGTCCGCACAAGGATCTATAGGAATAGGTGGTTCTTGTGAACATTCTCCTTCGGTATAGTCAAAGATATTTTCACATTCGGCTTCACAAGCATTGGCATAGGTTGTTCCTTCATAACACACAGGATCGTAAACATCATCGCAACTACAAGGGAATGGACCGCAGCTTTCGATACACAATTCCATATTGGGATAAATGGCAGTACCATAGTTGATACCATCTATTACGACCTCTCCACAGCCACTGATACCAAAGCAGCCTCCGTTGATATAACCAACTCCCATTAAGGCTTCGCAATCTCCAAAATCAACATCAGTTAAGTTGGTACAAGGTGCGGCATCTATGCTACATTCGCCTTCTGTATAATCAAAAATATTTGAACATTCTGCTTCACAAGCATTCGGATAAGTGATTCCTTCATAACAAACAGGCTCATAGACATCAATGCAGTCACAAGCAATAGGAACGCAGTTTTCCACGACTATTTGATAGAACAAATAATCATAAGTTTGACTTAAAGTAGTAAAGATTTCTAGTTGATAGGTTGTGGTTGTAGTAGGAGTAGCGACGGGATTGTGACAATCTGTACAACTCAAATCATTGGTTGGAGTCCAAGTTAAAAGTGTGTTGCCAATTTGTCCAGCTAAACCAATTTGGATAGAATCGCCTAAACAGATGGTATCACTTGAAGTTAAAGCACAAGGACCTTCTGTATAGTCTGTAATCCCTGCTTCAAAAGCTTCAAAAGAATTGACATACGTATTGCCATCCGAACCACAAACAGGATCATAATTATCGGGTGTAATACAAGAAACGACAA
Source organism: Chitinophagales bacterium (assembly GCA_020630635.1). Classification (GTDB taxonomy): domain Bacteria; phylum Bacteroidota; class Bacteroidia; order Chitinophagales; family UBA2359; genus JAHDBB01. Next base: position 8,121 of record JAHDBB010000138.1, on the reverse strand, counting down.
TACAATCTCCTTCTATTGTATCATCACAGTCATAATCGCAGGCTCCTATACTATATTGATTGTCAGTATATCCTTCACATTCCGCAAAACAGGCATTTTGATACTGAATTAAACAATCATCTGCAACTGCACAAACAGGTTCTACTTCATCTGGGCAATCACAAGGATTGGTGCAAGCAAACATACAGATTTCCATTGTAGAGTGTAAGGCAAATTGATAGTTCAAATTTCCAACAATAGGATTTGGACAACCTGTAATGACGACACATTCCTCATTGACCACTCCAAATCCTAGTATAGATTCGCAGTCTCCAAAGTCTATACCATCTAAGTCTGTACATTGATTTACATTACAAGAGCCTTCGATGTAGTCAAAAATTCCTTCGCATTCGGCTTCACAAGCATTCGGATAAGTGATTCCTTCATAACAAACAGGCTCATAGACATCAATGCAGTCACAAGCAATAGGAACGCAGTTTTCCACAATCACCAATACTTGATAAGGATAATTGGGTTGGTCTTCAAAGTAACAGTCTGTTATAGGGTCATTATAAGTATATAAAGTAGTCACACTTGGTGAAACAGATCCGTTTGTTGGTGGTGACCAAGGTATTGGAGGTTCTTCATCCATTTCATATTCTATGGAAACACAAGTATCACCTAACTCTTGTCCTATAAGAGTTATAGTATCTCCTAAACAAATATTAACTGTATCAAAAATAATGATAGGGTCATTCTCGCACATTCCAAAAGAATATTCGATTCCTAAACATTCGGCTTCACAAGGATTAATATATGATACACCATTCTCTCCACACACAGGATTGTATTCCTCCATTTCACATATAAAATTACAAGGAGGACAGTTACCTTCTATAAAGGAAGTCACGCCATCTAAGCTTGCATAACAGCTATTACTATAAGTTGTGCCATTGCATCCACAAACAGGTTCATAAACAGTAGGACAAGCAACATCAATCAAATAAGTCATAGAAAGTAAGAACTCATCCACACAATCTGCTAATTCTGCACAAAGTATTTCATAATAAACAAGCTCTTCGCCTGTTTCTGGACAAATAAGAGGAGCAGGTTGTTCAGGAACATAAACTGCAAACTTGATTATGTCACCGACTTCATAGTCTGTTCCATAGTAAGGAATCGTTTGAGATGATAAGCCAAAATCCATTATTTGAATGATTAGGTCAGGTTGACAAGAAGTTGGATTTTCGATGATGGTTCCTATATATTGGAAAGGACAGTTTTCATCACAATCTACCACTTCAACACCATTACAGACAGCTAAACAAGCATTGTCATAAATTTGTCCATCCGAACCACAAACAGGGGCATAATCTACGCATTCAGGAGAATCACAATCGTGTGTACCTTCATACGTCCAAATAACGGTTCCTTCACCTCCAAATGGGTCTAAACCTGGAATACAGGGATCTTCATAATATCCAACGACACAAAGTTCATTTCCTTCACAATCGTAATAAATCATAGGTAGGTCAGCAGGACAGGTTCCACTTCCTTCATTAGCAGTAATTTGATAATAAAGCGTCCCATCAATATTAAATTCAGTAATTTGATAGTATTGACATCCTACACTATTGTTAATGAGTTCTTGTATCCAAGCTAATTCTAAAGGATTATCAACACTGCTACAATTACCACTTAGATCATTTTCCCAAACAATATTAGCAGGAGTCAAGACTTCTTCTAAGTCAATTCCTTGATTAATACATTGTTCTTCAGGAGTGGTGAATCCAAAGTTATAACAAACAATTTCGCCCTCGCAAGTATATAAGATACTAGCAGCATCTGCCGCAATACAAGCATCTGTTACTTCGACATAAATATACTGTACACCATTGATTATAAAATTATAAACAGCTTGAGTACAAGGGTCTTGTAAAGCAAAGAACAAAAAAGGAAGCTCTTCTATAGTAGGATAATCACATAAAGTTGTTAAAGGACCACAAGTCCAAGGCGTACTAATCAAGGTATTATTGTCAAATAAGTCTGGATAAAGATCAAAGCAAGTGCCGCCATCTAAACCTCCATCAATACAAATCAAACTGCCTTCTGTATCATACACAAAGCTTTGGACATCGGTACAAGCCATTCCAGGATCAGGACCAAAAACAAAGAATCCATTGTCTTCATAACAAATGTAATCTAGGTGATAACCACAGTCACATAAAAACTGATCTTGGTTAAATTCATTGATTACCTCTTCTAGCCAAGGCAATGTATTGAGAGGGTCTTCAATAGTACAATCTTCACTAATGACAAAATTAGAACAGTCAGGGTCAAGGATAGGAATGATATAATCTGGATTACAACCATTTTCTTCATCTACAGGATAAATTTGATAGAAGTCTAAACCAGTAGCAAAAGTGATAAAAGTCTCTACTCCACTTTCTGCATATACAGGTTCACCTAAATAATTTTCTCCAATAAGATAAGAAAAATTAGGACCATCTACTATGACACCTACATTAAATAAGTCTGGACTAATACAGTAAGGTTCTGTACTAACATAATATTCTGGACCAAAAATAAGGTTGGGATGAAAACATTCAGTAGTAGAAAAACATCCTTCACTAGCTAAAAATGCTGACCAAGAACTGGCAGTAAAGTCAGGTGGATTTTGTGGATCATAAGCGACTCCATAAAAGCAATCTATTGAATAAGGATCATCAATATAATCGCCTTCTAACTGAATCAAATCGTCTCCTGTATCTTGTATGTAAACATATTCATAATTAGGTGGATTTGCTCCATCATTTACCAAAGGAATAAATTCTAAAATTCCAACTGCACAAAATGTTAAGTTAGATATAATATTACCTGCATCTGCTTGACAGTCACTTTCAAAAGTCCATATCACATTGCCTGTTTCACCAACAGCAGGACCAAAATTAGGATCACAAGTAGGGAAGGGTGAAAAGCCTTGTGAACAGATTAAATCACCATCACAAGCATAATAAGAAACAGGTTGGTCGGTTGGACAAAGAATACCATCTCCATAACCTGGACTTACTTGATAATAAATATCCCCTTGATATTCAAATTGTGTGATTTCATAAACGCTACAACCATTCGCATTGGCAATAATATCTTGAATCCAATCTAAATCCAAAGAAGATGCTACTGTATTACAATTTTCTATTTCACAATCATTGACCGTAATTACATAGGGATTGAAACTATAAAAGTCCAGTCCTCCAAATAAATTTAGATCAGAGTAAACCAGAATAAAGGTATCTGTACCAATAAATCCATCAGGACGATAACGATAATGTACACCATTGTAAGGACCATAAGGTAAGAGCGTATCATTTCCATAAATAGCAGGTTGTCCTAAAAACATTCCTGCTTCATCACCAAATTCAAACTGATAGAAATCAAATTGTTCATTGGCACATATTTCTACTTGATTGTATTCTAAAATAAGTTCGTTAGGATTTTCCCAAATAATGTTGTCACTCGTTAATGAATCACTTGGAACGCTGCTACTGATAGAAAAGCCCTCACAATTGTATAAAGCAGTAGAAGTGATTCCTGCCGTTTCACAAGCATCAAAAAGTTCTAAGTAAAAAACAATTTGACCATCTTCTGTGAAAGAATAAACAGTAGCTAAACATCCACTATTTAAAGAGAAGTTGAGCCAACCTAATTCATTAAGAGGGTCTGTAACTCCACAAAAATTAGGAGGCGGTGCTTCATAAGTCCAAATAACCGTCTCACTATCAGGTTCACCACTCGGAAGGAAACATTCAAAACCAATAATATTTTCACCTAATTCACAAACCAATTGTCCTCCACAATTATAATAACTGTTAGTTGCAAATTCTGTATTACATTCATCAGAAAACTGTGTTCTATAAATAGTCTGACCATTAAAGTCTAACTCCAAAATTTGATAAACTTCACAACCATCTGCATTGGTAATTATTTCTTGCATCCATTCTGTTTCCAATGGATTTTCTGGACAATCAAAACCACTCCAAATGATATTGTCAGAAATAACATAAGGTCCAATATCAATTCCTTGATTGCTACATTGAGCCTCAAAGGGTGTAAAACCACCAATACTACAAACATAATCACCATCACAAGTATATAAACCACCTCCTACATCTAAGCAGCCTGTCGAACTGACATAAACATATTCAATACCATCTATTTCAAAAGCATAAATACTTCCAAAGCAAATATTTTCAATGAAACCCACCAACCAATCAACTTGCGAAGCATCTTCAATACCACAAATTGTTTCTGTGGGACAAGCACCTTCCGTCCAATTTGTCACACCATTAGTTTCTGCATGACAAATATTGCTATAGGTTTCACCATTACAACCACAAACAGGAGCATACTCTTGTGTACAATTAGCAAAAGGCTCAACCAAATTACCATCTATACATTCACCATCATAAACATTGATAAATATAGTCTGCTCAATACAAATAGCATCAGTTAATCCAAAACATTGTTCTACAACAGGACTGCTAAAAGTATAACAGGCTTCATAAGTAAATTGGGTGCTTCCTATAGTCGAATCGGCTTGATAAATAAATAAACTATCTTCCATTGTTAAAGTTCCAAAATCGTGAGACTCTATAACATTGATGCCTATAAAATCTTCCATAAATTGTGACAATGGATTGAGACAAGAAGGTGGCAGGATATGAAATGCATTAACATCAAAACTTTCACCTACATTAATATGTCGCTCAATAGGAAGTTGGCCTATTGCACAAATAGGAAAGTTGCAATCATTGGTCCAAATTAATGACCAAGTATCATTACTATATTGAGAACAACCATTATCTAATTCTTCACAAACAGTAAGACCATCACAATTGGTCACAAATGAACCTAAATCTTGTATATTGTCACAATCAGGATTATTAGCAGAAGGTTGAATCGCAAAATAAGTATCACCTTCATATTCCAACATATAAATGCTACCTACTTCACAACTACCTCCATTAGCGATCAAATTTTGAATCCATCCTAAGTCCAATGGGTTTTCAAAAGTACAATCGTCTCCACTTACATTTTGTTGCCAAATCAAGGAACCATTGCTACCTGCTCCAATAATCGCAAAATCACAAGTATTCAACTCACCACTATTGATACAAACAAGATTACCATCACAATCATAATACATCGAAGGCAAATCTATAGGACAAGTAATACCATCACTTTCGGCTGGATGTGTAACAAAATAAGTGTTTCCTTCATATTCAAAACGATAGACACTCGCTATATCACAACCATTATTATTGTCAATCAAACTCATCAACCAATCCAATTCATAAGGATCTTCAATCACACAAGTATTTCCACTACAATTACCATCTACTGTAACCAAATGCGTACTGGTTTCACTTGGACATTCGCTTTCATCTTCTTCAAAAAAAGTCGTAATCGTATAAGTAGTTGTAGAGCTTGTTGTCACATAAAAACCATTCACCCCATCAGCCGTTGTATTGTCGCTAGGCGATATCGAGATTGTTGCAGGTGTACAGCCATTATTAGATAAAGCCGATAAATAAATTGACTCATTAGCACAAGCACTATGATAACTATTTGTACATATATCTATAGTTGAAAGAACTTGACAAAATTCATTAAAAAGACTGGTATCTGATAAATTAAAATAAAGAGTATAAACAAAAAGCTCCTCATCTAAAGGAGGATTCTCTCCATTATCACCTACATTATTATTAGAAAAATAGACTCCATTCATGGAAGATGTATTTGGGTGATCTTGATAATACAAAAGCCCACTTAATTGAGCATCATCAAAAACATTATAAATCAGTTTTTGTTGGTCAAGTATTTCATAAGTATCAGGAAAAGGTTCTGAAAGCACTGGATGTGTATCTGGGTTGCCTGGACCAATTTCCACACCAAAAGAAATTCCACCACCATTATTTCCTTGAATGCCATAAGTATCATCCCCCGAAAATTCTGTTATAGTATAATCAACAGGAGTCGAAATACACATATCAAAATACAAGGACTGTCGATCCCAATAAGCATAATAAGGCGTATTCGGACAAGTTGTTTCAACACCAAAGGCTTTTTGAGCAAAACAACCATTGGCATCCGTTACAGTCAATTCATACGCTCCTGCCGACAAGTTCTCACGGTCTTTAGTAACAGCTCCATCGCTCCATAGAAAACTCAAGTCACCTTCTCCAAAAACATCACCAACTATAATAGTCCCATCTGCATCACAACTTGCAGGAGTTACTTCTGATGAAAAACCAAAGATAGGAGCAACATTGTCGATGTTAAGTAGAAAACGCTCAAAACTTTCACAACCATTGGCATCCGTTACTTTTACATAATAGTTAAAATTATTTTCTGTCGTTGGTAGTTCACCCATAAATATAACACTAGGAGAATAAGCACCATTTAATCCTTCAATAACAGGATCATTATGATTCAAATCTCCAGTTTGTGTGCTATACCATTCAATTTCCAATGGTTCTTCACCTGTCAAAGCCAAGGCAATACTTCCATCAGCATTGCCATTTTCACAAGATTGATTGGTAACAGTACCATCAATAGTCGCAGCTCCTTCATCATTAACAATAAAACGGCGAATCGCTGTTGGAGTAGAAGCTCCTAAAAAATCTGTAATAATAGTTATTCGCACAGTATAAATACCAGGTGCTAGCCCACTTACATCCTCATCAAAGCTCAAAGGCGTATTAGCCAAATCCGTTCCCTCTACCCAACGATATTGAAAAGAAAACTCATTTTCAGGAAATAAAGGAGTCGCCGTAATATCAATAGCCCCATTATCAAATCCACAATTAGAATCTGCAATATCTCCTATTACAGTAAATGCAGGAGTATAAGATGGCTGAATCCATTTCAATTCATCAACAGTAAAACCCGTAGCATCTGCCCAAGTCTTAACTGTCTCATACGGCATATCCTTAATGTAAGCGTTATTATATTCATGGGCGATCAAATGCGCCAAATCTGCCGACCCACCTTCACGCATAATATGTCCAACCGCACAAGCCGTATTAAAATCATCAATAAAATAAGGAATTTGATAAGTATGGCGAGTATTGATAGGAAACTTTCCTGTCTGATGGTAGACATTTAAAATATCCAAACCTTCCATTCTTTTAGTCAGTTGCGTTTCACTCAAACCGTCAGGTATATGAGTTCGCAAATGCTGTTCAACCAATTCCAAATGAAGTTGAATCAGTTGATGAGAATGTTGAATTTGTTTGTTTTCCTTCAAAAAAGAATAGTCTTCTAAGGACTGCTTTGTCCATTGAGTATTAAGTTGGCAAAGTTGTTCATAAAGACTAATTGTACCGTCATCACTAGGAGTAGCTGCTTGCACAGCAAAGGCAACTAGCAAAGACCAAAGCAATACAAAATAGTGCTTCTTCATAATATGGATTTTAAGATTTTTAAACAGGAAGGGAGAGTCCAATATTTGAAACATGTCAATAATGCAACAAAATTAGTTCAATCCATCTTTTGGTTCACGTACAAAATTGAGACTTTGTTCTAAGAAAATGTCTCACAACTGTTTTTCAAAGGTTTGATTATCAAGGTTTTGGGAGAAAATTTTACGGGCGAATGTAATGTGCAAGACAACTATCAAGGTACGAAAATCAACAAGGGAAAGCAAGCGTTTTGTTGTCCTCTATCTTACGTATTTTCAATTGGAAAGTTTGTTTTTCTTTAAGTCTTTGTAATGTTGGATATTACGTATTTGATTCTTATTTTATGTGATAGATGTTAAAGACGACAAATTCATTACGGATTGACAGATTTTTAGGAGCGAAAGGTCAGGAGCTTCGTCGTGCAGGCAAGTCCCGCTATCCGTTCTTATGCTAAATCCTACGCAAAACCTCTTAGCCAATACTACGTTTAGCATACCACTCCTATCGGGGCTAGATGGTTAAGGTTCCAACTTCTTATCACCATCCACTCGCCACTTGTCACCAAAATATTATCGCTTAAAAACCCACTTCCCCCCATCCGACATCTCCTCATCAAACACATATCCATCCCCATCAAAACTTTTAAGATTTTCTACATCCTTAATCTGATTCTGAACAA
>JAHDBB010000137.1:8058-12123 GCA_020630635.1 Chitinophagales bacterium | reverse complement strand
TTGTTTTTAGGAGCGAATGAAAAGATGCTTCGTCGTGATGGAAAGTCCTGCTATCTGTTCTCATCACCTTTGTAGAGCAAATTCATGAATTTGCTCTACAAAGGTGATACCACTTCTATCAGGGCTAGCTCGTTGAGGCCTGAACTTCTTAGTCCCAGTTAAAAATATGTTGGCCATTTGAAAAAGTAAAAAATAAGAAGTAGCTTAACACTATGAAAATTCCAATTCTACAAAAATCCCTTTTATTATTCCCATTGCTTTTTTGTTTTTCTTGTGATCCTTTAGATTCCATCATTGAAGAAGAACAAGAACCCATTATTTTTTATGAAGCGAGTTCAAAAACCAATGAAACAGCTCCATCAGATTCTTTAAAAGTAGGCAGTTGGAATATAAAATTTGCAGGTGGACGATTAGATTTCTTTTTTGATTGCTATGGAGACGAGTCTTTAATGGAGGCTTCAGAAGTGGAAACACATTTGGAAGGATTGGCTGCAAAAATCAATCAAATGGATCTGGATATTCTCTATTTACAAGAAGTGGATATTAATGCCAAAAGGTCTGCTTACATCGACCAGCTACAATATCTTTTAGATAATACCGATTTTAATTATGCGATTTATGCTTCTCAATGGCAATCCGATTATGTTCCCAGTGATGGTATCGGACGCATCAACTCTGGCAATGCGATCTTATCCCGTTATGCTATGGAGAATGCAGAAAGAATTGCGTTACCCCTCATTGAAGAACAAAGTAGCTTCGTTCAATATTTTTATTTACGTCGTCATATTTTAAAAGCCGAAATTACAGATGCGCAAAGTCAAGTACTAACGCTTTTGAATACACATACTTCTGCTTTTGCCAAAGATGGAACGAAAGACAAACAACTTGAAGAGATCAAAGCAGAAGTGGATGAATTACACAATGCTGGAAAGTCCTTTATTTTAGGAGGCGATTTTAATTCTCTTCCACCTTCTACCCAACAAGTCAATGATTTTGTTGATGATGTCTGTCCCAAAGATTCCGAATTTAGTGCCAATGATTTTAGTGCAGAAACGGATATTATGCAGCCTTTTTATGAGTATGAACCCTTGGTTCCCTTAGAAGATTATGCGGCAAACAATGAGGATTATTTTACTTTTACTGCCGATAAAGATGGATTTTGGAATCGTAAATTAGATTTTATGTTTACGAATGCCAACTTTCAAGCAGGTTTAGTACATCTTGATGAAGTACGTGGAGGCATGGCAACCATGCCGCTTTCAGACCATGCTCCATTAAGCGGAACATTATTTAACTGGTAACACTAATCTTTTAGGCATGAAAAATAAATTATTCATACTGATATTATGGTCTTTGGTCTATTTTTCAGAGCAAATGATTTTCGCTCAAGAAAAGGTAGATTCCATTCAACTTCAAGAGAATGTTTGGGCTAGTCGTCGTCCACAAACGTTGAAAGCAGGTCGCAAAGTAGTTCCGCTATTCGGTGCAAAAAAGATAGGTGCTGCCAAAAACATGGAATGGCGCATACAACCTCTATTCTTTTTGATTTCGCCCAATTTAGGTTTGAAAAAATGCTGGAAAGAAAATAATAGATGGAGTATTGCCAGTTTTCATCAGATTAATTATCCTAGCTTTTATCTCAACTTAATAGCGAGAGAAGGATCAGGTGGCGTGTTACCAAAAGATAGCGAAATACCGCCCATGTTGAGTCTTAGAAATGAAATTTTGTTAGGTTTCAGTAGTAAAAAAATGTCTTCTGTAACCTTTCGGGTAGGAGTGGCAACAGCTTTTAAAATAGGAAGTGGAGAAAAAAACTTTCCCGATATTGATTTCCCTTTTTTATATAATCGAACACTCGCTTTTAATCATACACCTACTTTTTATGGAGGCATCAATTTTTATCAAGATATTTTGCCCAGACTCAATATGGAATTAGATATTACAGCCTTTCAGGTAAACAATGAAAATGGTTCATTTATCTTTGAAAATCAATTGATCTTTTTTTGGAGAAAGTCGAGTAAATTTGGTTTAAAGGCGGGAGTTGCAGCGGCTTATGGTTCTTATCCCTATGGCTTTGATTGGCGAATGATTCCTGTTTTTGATGTCATTTTTGGTCTCAATAAAAAACGACACTAACTATGCTCTTTCAGCATCTTTAAATAATTCTGATAAATCCAACTCAAAGCCTTCCAACACATTTTCACCATTGAGTTTTTGATCCAATCCATTGACAATTTCAATAGAACCATCTTGACGATAGATATGAGTTTTCTTCTGTATTGGGTCAATTAGCCAAGCCAATAAAACACCATTGTCAATCCAACGAACCATTTTCTCTTTCAAGGTTTTCAATACATCTGTTTTAGAGCGAAGTTCGACTATAAATTCAGGACAAATCGGCGCAAACTTTTCTTTTTCTTCTTCTGTTAAACTGTTCCATTTTTCTAAAGAAACCCAAGCTACATCGGGAGCGAAAACAGAGGTGTCAGGTAAGGTGAAACCACCGTTAGAATCAAAAACCAATCCTTTCTGGTCTTTGTGATTCCATATATTTACAAGGAAGTTGAGTTTACTGTTCGTCAGACTTGTTTTAGAATTGGTTGGTGACATAATAATAATTTGACCCAAATGATTGCGCTCAATACGAAGCTGCTTATTTTCTTGACAAAAGAGAAAAAACTCATCGTCTGTCATAGCATTTATATATTTTCCTTGAAGCGCAATAGTCGGTAATAAGTGAAGTAACATAGCTTTTCTTTTAAGTAAAAATAGAAAATTATGCATTATTTGTCAAATGCAAAAAAAAACGACCCAAAACCGAAGTCTTGAGTCGTTTTAAATTTATTACTAAAGTAAATTCTATCCATTATCTAAAGCAGCCGCACCACTCACAATCTCAATCAACTCCTTCGTAATCGCTGCTTGACGCTCTTTATTGTAAGTAATTTGAAGGTCTTTGAGCAATTCATTAGCATTTTCAGTCGCACTATCCATTGCGGTCATACGAGCACCGTGTTCAGAAGCATTGCTATCCAAAAGATAACTGTAAAACTCGGTTTTCAATATCTTAGGTGCTAATTCTTGAATCAACTGATGCTTGTCAGGTTCAAACACATAATCCACCTTTGTTTTAGAACCTGATTCCTCCACCTCTAATTTGGTGATGGGCAAGAACTGTTTAAGGTGGAAAACCTGTGTAATGGCGTTTTTGAATTGGCTATAAGCAATGACCACTTTATCATATTCGCCACTTGTATAAGCGTCTAAGATGTATTCGATAGCAGGAGCTGCTGTCTCAAAACTCAATCCCTTGAATAAGTCTTGATAATCATCAATCAAATTGGCTTTGCTTCTTTTCAAAGCATCATTTCCTTTTTTACCAATTGTCATAATTGACAACTTACCTGCATTGAGTTGATCCTCATGTTCTTTGATCGCTTGTTTTGCCTTTTTGATCACATTGGTATTGAAGCCGCCACACAATCCTTTATCCGAAGTAATGACCACTATCAATACTTTATCAATCGAAGGTCTTTCTTCCGCCAAATCTACTTTGACATCTCCTTCTGTTGCAGTGATAATATTGGTCAGCATTTGAGAGAGCTTTTGAGAATAAGGACGCATTTGCAAAATCGCATCAGTCGCTCTCTTAAACTTAGAAGCTGCTACTAATTTCATTGCTTTGGTGATCTTTTGAGTATTTTTTACGGAAGCAATTCTATCTTTTACCTCTTTTAATTTTCCAGACATGGATTGATTTTTATAGAATTAATATGGGACGATTTTTCGGTTCAGTTCGTGGTTTTTGGGACGTTTTTTTAGTCCATTGTCGATGGTCAATAGTAACGGTTCAATTCTTGATTTCGATAACAAAATAAGAAGTCTGGACCTTAACCAACTAGCCCTGATAGTAGTGGTATTGCTGTGTTGTGCGTTGGCGTGGGTTGTGGCAAGGCAACAGCAATAAGAACGAATAGCAGGACTTTCTGTGGCGACGAAGCGACATCCATTCGCTCCTAAAAAGAAAAAGCATGAGCGGAAATCGCAACTATAGACCATCGACTA
>JAHDBB010000137.1:6164-7958 GCA_020630635.1 Chitinophagales bacterium | reverse complement strand
TTAACTATCGACTATTAACTATCGACTATTAACTATCGACTATTAACTATCGACTATTAACTATCGACTTTTTACGAAGTATATTGACGAGCTACTTCTTTACCTACTTTCGCCAATGTATCTTTTACCTCGTCCGTCAATTTACCTGCTTTCAAGGTATCTAAGATATTTTGGTGTTTTTCTTTCATATAAGTCAAGAAAGTACCTTCAAATTCTTTTACCTTATTCAACGGAACATCTCTTAATAAACCTTGTGTGCCTAAGTAAATGATCGCAATTTGATCCTCTACGGTATAAGGAGAGTACTGTTTTTGCTTAAGGATTTCCACGTTTCTAGCCCCTTTATCAAGCGTATATTTTGTTGCAGCATCCAAGTCAGAACCAAATTTAGAGAAGGCTTCTAACTCACGGTATTGTGCTTGGTCTAATTTGAGTGTACCTGCTACCTTTTTCATTGATTTGATTTGAGCAGAACCACCTACACGAGAAACCGAGATACCTACATCAATCGCTGGACGAACTCCAGAGTTGAATAAGTTGGCATCCAAGAAAATCTGACCATCTGTAATCGAAATTACGTTGGTTGGAATATAGGCAGATACATCACTCGCTTGTGTTTCAATGATGGGTAAAGCTGTCAAAGAACCGCCACCTTTTACCATCGGCTTTAAGGCATCAGGTAAGTCATTCATTTGAGCCGCAATCTCATCACTTTCGATAATCTTTGCAGCACGCTCTAATAATCTAGAGTGAAGATAGAATACATCTCCTGGATAAGCCTCACGACCTGGAGGACGTTTCAATAAAAGCGATACCTCACGATAGGCTACAGCTTGTTTAGATAAGTCATCATAAACGATCAATGCTGGACGACCTGTATCTCTAAAGAACTCTCCAATTGCAGCACCAGCGAAAGGTGCGTAGAATTGCATCGGTGCAGGGTCAGACGCAGAGGCGTTGACGATAACTGTGTAGTTCATTGCTCCTGCATCCTCAAATGCTTTGGCAACACCTGCTACAGTAGAAGATTTTTGACCGACAGCCACATAGATACAGTAAACTGGTTCTCCTTTGTCGAAAAACTCTTTTTGGTTAATGATGGTATCCACTGCAATCGCTGTTTTACCAATCTGACGGTCACCAATGATTAACTCTCTTTGACCTCTTCCAATTGGAATCATCGCATCAATCGCTTTGATACCCGTTTGTAAAGGCTCTGTTACAGGCTGACGATAAATCACACCAGGAGCTTTTCTTTCCAATGGTAACTCATATGTTTTTCCTGTTACAGGACCTTTTCCATCAATTGGTTTACCAAGTGTATCCACCACTCTTCCGACCAATCCTTCTCCTACAGGAATAGAGGCAATTTGGTTGGTTCTTTTAACAGTAGAGCCTTCTTTAATGCCTTTAGAAGAACCCATCAATACCACTCCCACATTATCTTCTTCAAGGTTCAAAACAATGGCACGGACTCCAGTTTCAAATTCGACCAATTCCCCTGCTTGGGCGTTGGTTAGTCCATAAATACGTGCAATACCATCTCCTACTTGTAATACTGTACCTACTTCTTCGAGTTCAGAAGCAGATTTGAAGTTAGACAATTGTTCACGTAATATGGCGGATATTTCTTCGGCTCTTACTTCGACCATAATTGTTTATTTTTATTTTTTTTGATATTGAATTCTTGACTTTGTATAAAAAAAGGACTGACTTGTCACCAGTCACCAGTCACCAGTTTACATCTCCTTGATGTATTTGTTGACCAAGAAAGACTTTTGTAAGTTGGTCAAT